>CAZNAK010000040.1:2982-11143 GCA_964570645.1 uncultured Cytophagales bacterium
AGAGCAGGATACCCACTAATATTTACGTTTGAAATAATACCTGATGCCAAAAACTCATCTTCGATTTGCTCGGCAAAGCGTTTGAGGTTTTGGCGGTTTACGTCGCCATACAGTGCTAGATTAACCCCTCGGCTGCGTTGGCGTTGCTTGGCGACCACAGGCGGCTCGGCGTTTAAGGGAAAAGAGCTGATTCCGTCAACGGCATTCTTGACTTCTGCCAGTACCTCGTCGGTATCGTACTCTTTGAGCAAAAGAATATTGATGTTGGCGGAGTTTTCGGAAGAAACAGACGTGATTTCGTCAATGCCCTCGATACTTTGCAGTGCCTCCTCCACTTTAATCGTTACCCCTTCTTCCATCTCTTCGGGAGACGCACCGGGTTGCACGACCGAAACAGAGAGTCGCCCCGGGTCGCGCTCAGGAAAAAAGGACTTTTTCATTCGGAAGGCATATGAGGTTGCCCCGAATAAAACTAAAGTAATTAAGATGGCATTTGCCCAGATGGGAAACTTGACGAAAAACTCAACAACCTTACGCATAGGCAAAAAACCCGTGGGAAGAAGAAAGGTTTCTTGAAAAAGCGTGTTCGCTTGCTTTAATCTATCTGGCCCGTAGCAAGCTGGTTATAGTACTGAAGTACAGCTACCACATCCTCAAGCCTTCGCATGCGGATGTTTTCTTCCCGAATGAACAAGTCGATTCGGTTTTGGTAGTCTGGAAGTTCATCCACAAAGGCACGGCGTGAGCTAGGTAATGATTTTATTTTGAGGCTAGGCAATAAGAGAAAGTAGTCATCTTGAACCTCCGTAACGGGCGTAGCCATACCAAACCTTCCCCCAAAGTTGGCGTACCGTACGATAAGCTGCTCGCGATTAAGCAACCCCACACGACCGTTATAAATGAGTTCAAAGATTAGCTTTCGACGCTCGTATTCTAATACATAAAAATGCCGAACAAGTGACATCATTTTGTCGTGAAACTGAAAGTACTCTAGCTCTGAAATAGTATAGTTTCGGACAAGCCCCTCACCCTTGAACTGAACAATGTTATCCTTGAGCGAATATTTGACCTGTCCTTCATGAACAGCACCGTCACTTAACTCCACACGCCCCTGGTGCCAATATTCTTCACCAAAATACTGTGCCTGCGTAAAAAGTGGAACCCAAAAGGAAAGAATTAGAACAAAGAATAGTGTGTACTTCATCAAAACTTTTTTCGTAGATAACCATTCATCCAGATACCGTGCTCACGGGTTTTTTTTTGGTAATACCTTATCCCCTCTCCGTTGGGTTGTCCGTATTTCCATTGCCCCTCGTAGCGTTCGCCGTTCGCGTAGTACATTGTACCTCTTCCGTGGCGGCGATTGTTAAGCCAGCTACCAATATACTTACTTTCGTCGGCATAACGCATAATTCCGATGCCTTCGCGTTGGTTTTTGTGCCACTCGCCGTCATAAAAACTTTTATCTGACCATACATAAATTCCCTCTCCGTCCCGAAAGTTGTTGGAGAATTGTCCCTTATAAACGCCTCCCGTCTTGTAATAATACGTCCCTTTTCCGTGGAATTTGCCGTCCTTGAAGTTTCCAATGTAACGACCTGCCTCGCTCATCGCCTCTCCGAAGCCATCTGTGCAGTTCCCACTTCTACAACGCCCTACAAGATCTTCAAAAAGAAGGTTTCCATCTTCAATTTTTACCTGAACATCTCGTATTTTTTGATCGCGATTAAAGCGTATGCGCACTACGTAAGGCGGCTTCTCGTAGTACCAAATATCAACTCCACGCTGATTTCGTTTTAATGAAGGGTCTCCTAAGGCATAATTAACAAACCGCTGATCGCTCCGTGCTGAAAGGCTAGACATTAAATCGTCAGCAAAGTCATTAATTCGGTTACGATACACATCTACTTTGTACAAATAACCGTAGTCATTGAAGTATAATTTGATGTTTCCGTTATCAATAACGTGCTTAAAATAGTTGAAGGAAAGCTGCACTTCTCGAACTGAGTCTGGGTAAGATTCTTCAAAGCGACGCAGGTTGCGGTGATTCTGATGCTTACCAAGCAGATCGTAGAGGTGATGCGCCGTAAAAAAGTTTGCTCCTTTATAGATTCCCTTTTCCCATATCCCCTCCTTTATGGTGCCGTCGGCATACTTCATTTTTCCTGCTCCGTGTTGCTTACCCGCTTTCCACTCTCCCGTGTAAATATTACCAGCTAAGTCGCGGTAGGTGCCTTCACCCTCTTCACAGTCTCCCTCTATACATGACTTATAACGAATCAACACCTTGGTGAGCTTAGACTTAATGCGTGAGCCATCAAAAAAGAATACAATATTGGCTTTTAAGTGGTTATATTCGATGTAATTGGCAAAATCACGATACGGAATACGATCCATTTTCGCGATGACAAGTGCTTTTGTATCCCCAAAGCGAGCATTTGCGGGTAAACGCCCTTGATAAGGTTCAAACGACTTACCTTCGTGTTCGGCTGCATCATAAAGGGCAATTTTATCTAACCACTTCTTGCGATAAAAACCGAGGCGTAATCCCTTCTGCGGGTACGCCAAGGCATAATCTGAACTAAACTTAAGGTCAGGATTACCCAAACGATCAATCCACTCCTGAAGAGGCACTTCCTCTTTGGTTTGTCCGATATAATCCATAAACTGATCGACCGACGGATAATATGTTTGTGCCCAGATGAGTGGTGAAATAATAAGTAATATCAATGTTACAATATAAGCTCGCATGCTAGTTTGTCCCTGAATCAATGTGTGGCTTAATTACCGTTATTTCAACGTAAATTTGAAGAGTGATGTTACCAAAGTATTCAGTTTTAGTAAATTAATGAAAAGCAGAAAAAAGTAATGACGGGCACATAAGACTATGCTGCAAAACCGTCGCCAAAGCCAAACTCACTTCTTATTACTGTTATCACTACCAATTTTAATGCTAAAAACATACTAACTGCCTCCAGACAACCAAGTAACTAGGGCTTGCTTCTTCTGTGGTTTATGAATTGTGATCTCTTCGTCTTCATAGACGATCTCCTCATCCTGACGACGCTGTGCATCGGCTTTTTTTCAAGCTCCTTACTTGCCTTGTGCATCAGAATACGCATGAAAAATCCAGAACTACGGTAAAGGACATAAATTATTAGTCCCAGAAGAAGTAAAAACTTGGGCATAAGACGGTTTTTATACTCTTAAATAGCGGTTTGTGTGAAAAAATCGTTAGCTTCGTCGGGCAAGGAAGTTTTACAGAAAATGTTGTAACTTCCCCTACTGTTTTCGATTAACAAATATGGTGAACGTACAATATTCAAACACACAACTACGAACAAAGTTAAAAGAAGTCTTCGGATATGATCAGTTCCGAGGAAATCAGGAACGAATTATACAAAACGTCCTTGATGGACACCACACTTTTGTACTTATGCCCACGGGAGCAGGAAAGTCACTCTGCTACCAACTCCCCGCAGTCATTATCCCTGGGACAGCCATTGTGATCTCGCCGCTGATTGCGCTCATGAAAAATCAGGTTGATCAAATGAACTCCTTTGGCATCAACGCACGGTTTCTCAACTCTACGCTCACCAAGACCGAGATGCGACAAGTGCGTGAGCAAACACTAAATGGCGAGATCAAACTACTTTACGTAGCTCCCGAGTCTCTGACCAAAGACGAAAACCTCAAGTTTTTGCGCAAGGCAGACCTCTCTTTTATCGCCATTGACGAGGCACATTGTATCTCAGAGTGGGGACACGACTTCCGTCCGGAGTATCGACGTATTCGTTCTATTATCACCGACCTGAATCCCACCCTTCCGATTATTGCACTTACCGCTACGGCAACCCCAAAAGTGCAACTTGACATACAGAAAAACCTGGGGATGGATGCCGCCGATATTTTTAAGTCATCTTTCAACCGAAGAAATCTCTTTTATGAGGTACGTCCCAAGACCAAAGATGTCGATCGACAGCTTATAGAATTTATCAAACGGTTTAAGGGAAAATCAGGCATCATATACTGCTTGAGTCGCAAGAAAGTAGAGCAAGTAGCCAAACTTTTACAGGTCAATGATGTAAGGGCATTGCCCTACCACGCGGGTCTGGACGCAGGTACACGGATGCGCCATCAAGATGCCTTTTTGAACGAAGATACAGATGTCATCGTTGCTACGATTGCTTTCGGAATGGGTATTGATAAGCCCGATGTGCGCTTTGTGATCCATTACGATGCTCCAAAATCTATTGAAGGCTACTATCAGGAAACGGGACGGGCAGGACGAGACGGACTAAACGGTCATTGTTTACTCTTCTACAACTATTCAGACATTCAAAAGCTCGATAAGTTCAACAAAGATAAACCCGTTACTGAGCGCGACAATGCCCGTTATCTGCTGCGCGAAATGTCTGATTATGCCGAGTCGTCGGTCTGTCGGAGGTTGCAACTTCTCCATTATTTTGGTGAAATTTATGACCGTAAGCAATGCCAAAACTACGGGAAATGCGATAACTGTGATCCCGAGCCTGACTATCTTTTTGAAGGCAAAGAATACATCGAAACAGCACTGAGAGCGGTTAAATTGATTGATGAACGCTTTGACAAAAAACACCTGATCCGAGTGATTCAGGGAAACACAAACGATGAGTATGTAACGAGCTACAAACACAACAAGCTGGAAATCTTTGGTGTGGGAAAGGAACAGTCCCAACGCTTTTGGCACGTCGTATTCCGACAAGCTACCTTGCATAATTACCTGACCAAGGATGTCGAACATCTAAACCGTGTTTTCTTGACCGAAAAAGGAGAAGATTTCTTGAAGTCGCCGCATAGTGTAATACTCTTCAAAGATTTTGAATATGAGCAGCACGCCGAAGAGATGGCCGCTGAAGCCTCCGAAGACCTAGACTCGCTACCGCAGGACAACATTCTCTTTGATATGCTCAAGAGCTTGTGTAAAGAGGTTGCCGATAAAGAAGAGTTGCCGCCTTATGTGATTTTTCAGGAACCTTCGCTTGAGGAAATGGCAACCCTGTATCCTACCTCGATTGAAGAACTCTCCAAAATCAACGGCGTTGGAAAAAGTAAAGCAAAACGGTTTGGTAAGCCGTTCGTCAAGCTCATCAAAGAGTATGTGGAAGAACATGACATCACTCCAGCGACTCACATCATCGTTAAGCAAACTGCTAATCGTTCTAAACTCAAAATCTCTATCATCCAACAGATTGATCGTATGATTAGCCTAGAGGAGATCGCCGATACGCTTCACATCAAAATGGAAAATCTTATCGAAGAAATTGAGCATATTTGTTACTCGGGAACAAAACTCAACATAGACTACTATCTCGAAGAAATCATGGACAAAGAACGGCTCGACGATGTGTATGACTATTTCATGGAATCAGATACGGATCATATCGGGACTGCGCTTGACGAACTAGAAGAGGAAGATTATGCGGAGGACGAACTCCGTTTGGTACGAATCAAATTTATGTCTGAAAATGCTATGTAAGCTTCAAGTAGGTACAGAAATATTCTCCCCTGATTCACTTCCAAAAGACCACCCTGAGCCGTTCGCTCAACGCGCCTTTGACTTTTGTCGGGAATGGCTTTCGGCAAAAAATGAATTTGTGATTTATACATCAGGCTCAACGGGAAAGCCAAAAGCCATCTCCCTTTCGCGCCAGCAAATGCAAACTAGCGCAAGACTCACCGCACAAGCACTCAACCTAGAAGAAAACGATACCGCGCTGGTGTGTTTATCGGCAGACTACATCGCAGGGCGCATGATGCTCGTGCGCGGACTCGAGCTAGGGCTTTACCTTTATCTGGTTAAACCTAGTGGTAACCCCACAGAAGGACTTCCTGAGGGCGTAAAAATTGACTTTACTGCCCTCGTCCCGCTTCAGATGCAGCGAGTCTTAGAGGATGGAAAAACGGACTTTTTTGTGGGCGGCAAAGCGATTATTCTTGGTGGGGCGCCCGTCAGCTTGCCTCTGGAAGAGAGGTTACAAACGCTCAACTGCCCCGCATGGGCCACCTACGGCATGACCGAAACCGTCACACACATTGCCCTCCGCAAACTCAACGGAACAGAGCGCAGTCCTTACTTCAAGGCCTTGCCCGAGGTCAAACTTTCTACTGACGAACGAGGCTGCCTCCAAATTACTGCCCCAACTACTAAACACAAGACGCTTACGACAAATGACCATGTGGACTTACGTTCCGAAACAGAATTTGAATGGCTCGGACGTGCCGATTTTGTTATCAATAGCGGCGGGGTGAAAGTACAGCCCGAAAAAATTGAAACGATCACCGCACGCTGGCTATTCGCTCAAAACCTAGATCTGTGCGTGTGTGCCTTGGGAATACCTGACGAACGGTTAGGACAAAAAGTGATTTTAGTATTAGAAACTCCATCGTTGGAGAAAAAAGCACACTTAGAAAACTTCCTTCGTGACCATTTGAGTCGTTACGAAGTGCCAAAAGAGATCCATCTCGTGCAAGAGTTTCCCGAGACAAAGACGCAGAAAGTGGATCGAAAGGCGTTAGGAATCCAGTTGAGTAGTAGTAAACCAAAGTAATTATTCGATTTTTCGTATCTTAAAAATAAAAAAATGGCACAAGTATTAGTCACACTCAAGGATAAAGAACAGCTGAAGGCTTTTGTCGCATTTGTAGAACAGCTACGCTTTGTGGAGAAGGTAGAAGAACGGGTTAACGAGTATAAAGAAGAGATCCCACCCTTTAAAGGTGACTACACTACTGCTGACATTGAAGCAATTGCACGACAGTTCCCAGCCAATAAAAAGTGGACGTACACCGAGCTTGCTCGCCTTTTCCCTAATGACCTTAAAGTAAAAGTCGAGATTCTAAATAATGAACTTTTTATCATGCCTTCTCCTTCTTTATTACATCAACGAGTTTCAAACCGCCTTTCCTTACTCTTGGAAAACTTCACTGATGAAAATGATTTAGGTGAAGTCCTCGTCGCACCCATGGATGTGAAATTCAACGAAGATAACGTCCAGCAGCCAGACCTTTTATTTGCCTCCATAAAACGAGCTTCCATTATGAAGGCGCAGTAGGTCGAGGGCGCACCTGATTTGGTGTTAGAAATCATGTCACCTTCCAACGATCTGAAAGAAAAAACGAAAAAATATGAGCTTCATGAACGTGAGAGCGTATTGGAGTACTGGACAATCTTTCCAAAGCAGCGTCACGTTAAAGTGGAAGTACTACAAGATGGGTGCTATAAAACGTTTTCGGAGGCAACCACAAGTGGTAGCGTTCGCTCGTCGATTTTGAAGGGCTTTGAATTGGAATTGAAAGACATTATGCCTGATCGTTTTTTTGTAGCGGAGTAACTCACGTTACGCATATTTTAGTACTATTCTCTAGCAACGAGACACAACACTGTTACTTTGTGCGTAACGTGAGGGAGTAATTCCGCCTTTGGAATAGCTGATTATGAAATACTTCAATCAAATTCTAAAACTACATTTACCAAAGTGCGATCTACATGCTGCTACGGCCTTCGCCGATGCCGTACTTCCAACGGTGAACTACGCCGATAGCAACCAGCAACTTCGTGAGAAAATTTGGCAGGATCACTTCGTAAGTAAACTGGGAGAGGAAGCCGTAGCGGAGGTTTTGCGGCAATTCGGCTGTGCAGTTCTTGGTCCCGATTATAAAATCTACGAAGGCAGAGAAAAATCATGGGACTCGGATTTATTTGTGAATGATATTCCGTTAGCAGTAAAGACCCAGACACGCCAGTCGGCTGACCGATATAAAATTTCCTGGACGTTTCAGGACTCCGAAAAACGCCGCGATCCGATTTTACAAAAGCCCGAAGCCTGGGTAGCTTTTACCCTCGTCGAGACACGACCGCCTTCCCCAACAGCATGGGTGTTTCCCTTATTTCAAATTCAAGATTTAACGTTTTCTGACCCCGAACTCGCTCATCTAAAGGGAAAAAAACAAGTGATTTATGCCCGTGATTTACCCAATTTAGACCGCAGCGTAAGGCAGTTATAAAACTTTTTTTATTATTGCCTAAATTATTTACGCTACACCTTTGAATATCTCGCTCAGACCCGGCCACCGGCGAGTTCGCGGTGATCTTCGAGCCGGCGGGCATGCCGTGCGACGA
>CAZNAK010000041.1:0-1191 GCA_964570645.1 uncultured Cytophagales bacterium
AATTACCGATATTTCGTTTTTAGCAGGCTTAACCAACTTGACTTCCCTTGACCTTAGCGGAAATCAAATTACAGATTATTCGTTTTTAGCAGGCTTAACCAACTTGACTTCCCTTGACCTTAACAGGAATCAAATCAGTTCGCTCAAAAAGGTTGAGGCAATCTCCAAATTACCAAAACTGGAGGGGCTACAACTCTACGCCAATCCGATTGATTACTTACCCTCAGAGCTTTTAGGAGATTTGGGGAACAACTGCCTCCCCGACCTCCGCCACTACTTCACCCACCAAGATTTTGTAGAAAACCAAGAGATCAAAGTAGTCTTGCTGGGTAATGGCATGGTAGGCAAAAGTACGCTGCTGAATCGCTGGCTTGCGCCCGAAGGCGACTGGGAGAAGGAAATCAGCATTGAAAAAGGGGAGCGCACCGAGGGCATTATCATCGAAGCAAAAGCCTTTACCCTCCCCAATGGGCGCACGCTACGCCTAAACATCTGGGATTTTGGCGGGCAAGAGGTCTATCACGGCACGCACCGCCTCTTTCTGGACAAAGATGCGGTCTATCTGCTGCTCTGGGCACTCCAAACCGAAGACCTGCCCAGCGAAATCCGCCAGCCCATTCCCTACTGGCTCGACTACGTGCAGGAACTCGCCCCGCAAAGCCCCGTACTGCTTGTACATAGCCGCTACGACCTGCCCGCCGAACAAGACCGCCAGAAAATACACGCCCAGCAGAAAGTAGTCCGTCAGTGGGAACGGGAGAACAGTCAGTTACCTATTTTTCGGGAGCTTACTTTCTCGGCAAAAACGGGCGAGGGTTTAGCCGAGCTAGAAACGGCAATACAGGAGGCAATTCAGGAAAAGCTCGCCCAGCGCGTACAGGCACGCATCCCCAAAAAGTGGGCGGACTTGCGGGAGCAGCTACGCGAGGAGCCAGAAAAAAGCATTCCTTACTCCGAGCTAGAAGCAAGGCTTTCCGACACCTTTAGTGCCTCCGAGCTAGAGACGGTCGTGCGCTTTTTGCACCGCACGGGCTTTTTGTATTATGACTCAAAGCTCTCCACAGACATTATTCTGGATCAGAAATGGGCGATCGAGGGCATTTACGAAGCCCTACGCCCGCGTGGGATCGCTGCCTTACGGCGAGGCAAGCTATCGCAGCAAGACCTGCTGAATTTTTGGCAAAACGAGCA
>CAZNAK010000041.1:1201-10997 GCA_964570645.1 uncultured Cytophagales bacterium
AAGCCCGCACCTTCATTGACTTTATGGTAAGTTCGGAAATCGCCTTTTGCTTGGAGCAGCAAGATTACAAGGAGCTAGAAAACCCGACTTTTATCGTGCCGCACCACCTGCCCGAAAGCACGGACATCCTCAGGGATTGGCAAGAAGACCACCCCGCAGCAGCGCAGTGGCATATCCTTTACCGTCCGCCGTGTTTTCACAAGGGGCTTGCCGAGCGGTTTATCACGCGGCTCGGGCGGCTGAGTGAGCGCAATAAGTTTTGGCGCAATGGCATCGAGTTGCGCCGCAGCCAAAAGCAGGGAAAAGCCCTCGTTACCTTCGACCGCAAAGCCGGAGAGGTCTATATCCGCACCCTCGAAAAGCAAAACGGAGCGGAATTTATGAGATTGATCCTTGAGGAACTCAATAAAATTTTGGATTCTAACACCGATGGGCAGCCCTCTAAGTCGGTAGAACGTTTTTACGCCCTTGAAGGCAAGGCGTTTGTTTCGCTCAAGAGCCTCCAAGAAGGCAAGGAAACCGAAGCCAAAAAGGTCCGCGACCGCAACGGGGAGTTGCAAGAACTGGCTCCGTTCTTAGAAAAATATGAATTTGAGCGCGAAGCCACGCCACAAGCCCCCGAAAAAGAAAAAACAGACCTTAAAACCGAAGCCGACCAGCAGAAAAATTCAAGTCCCATGCCGGAGAATATTGACCCAAACGAAGTTATCCGAGAGCGTATCCAAACGCTCACGCAACAGCTAGCAACCGCCGAGACACCCGATGCGTTTCAGCGCATTCAGGAAGACATTAAAAAGTGGGAGGCGATGCTACCGCAGTCCGCGCCTGCCCCAAGCGACAAAAAAAGCATTAAGGTGTTTATTTCCTATTCTAGTGAAGACGAGTCACTCTTAAAGGAGTTTTTGAAGTGTTTGAAACCGCACCTGAGAAGGAGTGGGGATATTTCGTTTGATCTCTGGACGGATCATCAAATTGATATTGGAACAAATTGGAAAGAAACAATTCTCAATGCGCTGGCAGAGTGTCAGGTGGCGATTTTATTTGTCAGCGGCGACTTTGTGAGTTCGGAGTTTATTGAAGAGGAGGAACTGGCACACTTTTTTGCCAACCAAGAGGATATTTTAATTATCCCTGTGTTGGCACGCGGGTACAACATCGGTGATTTTGAGCAGCTTTCTGCGCTTCAGTTCTTCAAAACGAAGTACCGAGACTACCAAGACTTAGGAATGGAAATTCCAGGAGGGCATGAGAACGAACTGATGCCTTTTGAGTACTTGATTGAGCCAAAGAAAAAAGCGAAGATGTTTATTAACAACTACGGGCAGTCACTGGCAGGGCAGATCAAAAAGGTAGTCTTTGATAAGTTTGGGGAGAACGTGGACGATGAGCCTAGGAGTCAGCCTAGTCCAACACCTTCCACAAAGCCCAAAGCGGCAGGAAAAGATGGTGAGATAAGCTTACTAGACGTACTGACTCAAGGAGATTATGACACGCTTTTTGAGCGTCTAAAATCTTCGACGGCTAATGATTCCAGCCTCACCAATGAGCTTGTCGGGATCATGGCAAGATATAATCGGCTTCAAAAGCATATAAACCAAGGCATAGTTGCAGGCACCGACGCAGAGATACGCAATAATCAAATCGACAAAGCCATAAAGTATTTGATTTCTAGGCTTTAGCAAGGTGTTTTACTCGTCTGGCACTACGGCATCTCCTGTTTCGTAGAGGTTATGCACGATCAGGATTAGGAAGCCAAAGGCTACTGCACTTACAATCAGGATGTTGTTCAGGATACCATTCGATAGGAAGGAGATTTTTATCAGAATTGTGGAGATGATAAAACCTGAGTTTCGGATAATCTTATGAAATTGATGCGAATAAAAGAATGAAGCCAGTAGTAGCAGCACATCTACAATGATCATGAGGGTAAAGAACTCATCGAAAAAGACATTATTGATGGACTTAAACGCCTCTAAGCCGTTATGGAAATTGTCAATCGTAACGATGATCCAGTGGGAAAACGTGTAAATCGCCAAAACGATTAAAGCGGGTACGAGCAGTACAGCGAGTGACTTTTTTAGGGTCACGAAGCGCGTTACTTTAGAACTGGTATTTTTATACTCACGTTTTTTAATTTTTCTGTAAAAGAGATACAGGATGTAGAAGAGAATCAGGGCGGTAATCACGTCGAAGGTGAACTGGAGGTCGTTTTTGTCCCGAAACCACTCAGAGGTAAGTTCTACGTAGGCGATGTCCTTGAAAATCCTACGAATAACAATCAATGTGATAATCTCGTACTGCTTACCGATGTAAATCGTCGTGGACTTCGGTAAAAAGTACACCAGTAAATACACCTCATAGACCAAAATAAAGGTAAAAGGCGTGTAAATAGCTGCAATGGGATCTTGAAAAAAGTTCTCTTCGAGTGCAACGAATCCTTGTGTACTCAGAAAGATCAACAGCAGGTGAACCAGATAGCTCAAGATAGAGATACCTAAGATGATACGTTCTGTGGATTTCTTTGTCTTATTGGAAAGTAATGCGGTAAAACTGGTATTTAAAAACTTTTCGGCAAGCATGCTATATTAACAGCGATAGCCACGAATTAGTTATTTCTGAAATGGTTTATATTTTTGATTGGGACGTTCATGGGTAGTTGTAAAGGTCTTTAAAGCGGAGTTCGGGGTTTTCGTCCATTTTATACCAAAAACGGAATGATAAAACTATCATCATCTGGTTACAGCCTACGACGATAAAAAACTCATCGTTCTCGTTTTCGATGAACTGAAGTAAAGCTCTGACGTTTGACACTGAGCTTACATCAGCGTCGCGCCAAAGCTCCAAGTCATCAAGGATAAGCACTAGGTTTTTGCTTCTGAGGTGATGTTTTTTGATGTAGCTTAGTGCTTCACCTAAGTTTTTGGTGGTATTAAACTTGCGTCCCTCAATGATGGCACTGGTGTTGGGTTCAAGTTTGACTACGCCCTTGCCGAAAAGGTTTGTGCTATTACCCCAGATGAATGTGCTCTTTCCCGAGAGTGACATTCCAGTAACGAGGCAGGCTCTAGGAAAGCCTGCTTTCCAGTTTTTGTAGGATTTTGACTTGTTACAGCGGATTTAACAAAAGACATCCTCCTTTTTACGTTCTAGCCCGAAGACGCCACTGACAATTTGACAGAAGCACACACATCCTTTCCATGGACGGCATTATGCTTGACTCCTTTTTTTGTACCTTTGCATCAGAAAATTATGAACTCCTTTCATGGATAAGAATCAAACCATCGGGTTTGTCCTAATATTCGCGCTTTTAGCCGTATATTTTTGGATGGCACCCCAACCAGAACAAAATAAAAAACTTCCAGAAGATGAGCAGACCGAAGAAAGTACGGATAGCCTTAAAAGTATAAAAGAAGAACAGACGGTAACAGTTGATATTCCTGACTCGCTTGTTCAGGCTGAGTGGGGTATCTTCTCGCCTGTCATCAAGGGAACGGCCACACAAAAAACACTCGAAAACGAGGAACTCAAGGTGACTTTTTCGTCAAAAGGAGGAAAAATTGAGTCTGTAACGCTTAAAAAATACAAAGACTCACAGGGACAGCTCGTTCAGATTATCTCCCCCCAAAATAATGAACTTCGCTGGAAACTCCCGACCTCTCTTCCGCAAGGCGAAGTAAGTTTGGATCAGCTTTACTTTGAAATTACCGAAGCCACAGCCTCAGTACTTACGTTTCGTGCAGAACTTGGGGCAGGAAAATTCATTGAGCAACGCTATGAGCTTGAGCTAGAAGGGTATGTCCTTTCCTATGATTTGGATGTAAGTTCATTGCAGAGCAATCTCTCGGATGAGCAGGTTAAAGTGAGCTGGAAAGATGATCTACGCCTCATGGAGCCTTCGATGGAGATCAGCCGTCGTTATTCTACCGTAAACTATTATTCGATTGATGGTGATTTTGATCAACTGACTGAGACCAGCGAGAGCTTTCAGGAAGAGGAGATAGAGACTCCCTTACGTTGGATCGCCATGAAACAACGCTTCTTTAACGCCGCACTGATCACGGACGCGCAGTTTGAGAAAGCTAAGGTGACTTCGGTTGCCGATGCCGCCGATAGCATAACGGTTAAAAGTCTGACCGCAGACTTTAGTGTGCCACTCGCTACGCTCAGTGAGGAAGGAAATACGCGCTACTATTTTGGGCCAAACGAATTTTACACGATGGAAAAAGTCGCCGAAGACTTTGAAGACAATGTGTATTTGGGTTGGGCGGTTTTCAGCCCGATCAGCCGCTATATTATTCTGCCACTCTTTACGTTACTCGAGCGATTCATTAGCAACTACGGGGTGCTTATTATTTTGATGGTGGTCTTGATTAAACTGGCACTCTCGCCGCTTACGTACAAAGGCTACTTTGCCACAGCAAAAACAAAAGTTATTCAGCCTGAGGTCGCGGCTATCAAAGAAAAGTACAAGGATGATAAGCAAAAGGCAAGTCAGGAACAGATGAAGCTGATGACACAGGTAGGTGCCAGTCCGCTCTCGGGTTGCCTGCCACAGCTATTACAAATGCCAATTTTGTTCTCGCTCTTTATGTTCTTCCCCGTAATGATTTATTTGCGTGGTGAGTCTTTCCTTTGGGCATCTGACCTCTCGACTTACGATAGCATCCTGAATTTGCCGTTCAAGA
Organism: uncultured Cytophagales bacterium; assembly: GCA_964570645.1. Classification (GTDB taxonomy): domain Bacteria; phylum Bacteroidota; class Bacteroidia; order Cytophagales; family Bernardetiaceae; genus DAISIL01. The sequence continues at coordinate 5,887 of CAZNAK010000041.1, forward strand.
TTCCATTTTATGGTGCGCACGTAAGTGCTTTCACGCTCCTGATGGCAGTATCACAGTTGGGTTCTGCCCTGATTTCAGGACAAAATATGACGCAGCCGCAGGAAAGTCCAATCAATATGAAGGCACTGATGTACTTTATGCCCGTCATGTTACTCTTCTTCTTCAATAGTTATCCGGCTGGACTGACCTTGTATTACTTCATTTCCTCAGCCATTACGATTGCTTTGATGGTCGTGATTCGTAAGTTTTTAATCGACGACGAAAAAATTAAAGCCATCATTGAGCGTAACCGCGAGAAGAATAAAAACAAGAAAACCTCTTCGTTTATGTCGCGCCTCGAGGAAGCGCAAAAAGCACAAGAGGAAGCTGCAAAACGCCGTCAAGCACTCAAGCAGCAGAAAAACCGGGGTAAGAATAAGCGAAAGTAATCACCGTATTTCGCGTCTCTTACCGAAAACAAAAAGCGTAGGGTGTCAGTTATCCTACGCTTTTTTATTTCCCTAGCCAAGCCTTAAACTCAGGCGTTTTGTTTGCGCTAACGATAATTTCTGTTTCAGGATCAGGCGAAAGTGTCAGCTTTACACGCCCTTTAAAATAAGGGTGAACCTCGTGAATCGCCTCTACATTGACTAAAAACTGACGATTGACCCGAAAAAAGTCCTGTGGGTTTAGCAATTCAGACACCTCTTCGAGGGTAAAGTCAATCGGATACTTACTGCCCTCATGAGCACAAAGAAAAGTAACCTTGTCTTCGGAGAAAAAATAGGCGGCCTCTTTGGTTTTGACGGTACGAATGCGCTGTCCCACTTTCACCAAAAAGCGAGTCTTGTACTCTACCTGCTGCTCAAGCATTGTCGATGCTGCTTTCTGAAGTGAGTTGCCCGAAAAAGCAGATTGCATTTGTTCGAGTCTCAAAAAGCTATTTTCAAGAGCTTTTCGTGTGACAGGTTTTAGCAAATAGTCGATGCTATTCACCTCAAAAGCCTCGATGGCGTACTGGTCGTAGGCGGTAACAAAAATGACAGGGCAGGGGACTTCAATTCGTTTAAAAATCTCAAAGCTAAGCCCGTCTTTGAGGCGGACATCCGAAAAAATAAGGTCTGGCGCAGGGTTTTCGTCAAGCCAGTAAATAGCCTCACGGACCTGATCCGTATCATAGATGACCTGACAGCTAGGGCGGAGTTCGGTCAGGAGGTGTTTTAGCTTTTTGATGGCTAGTGGCTCATCCTCAATGAGTAGAATTTTCATGCGCTTTCTGCCTTTAGAAGTGGAACTTTGACCGTAAAGAATGTTCCATCATTTGCCACCTGAACGGGTAAATTTGAGTAAAATTCATAACGACGACGCAATGTCTCTAGTCCAGTTTTGGTGGATTTTGCGGTGGGAACCTCTATGGGGCGATAGGTATTTTTAATCACCAGATAATCGTCTTCTTCTGTGTTCAAGAAAATATCAAGGGCATTACCCTGCCCGATCTGATTGTGTTTTACGGCATTTTCAATCAAAAGTTGTAGCGAAAGTGGTGGGATCAGCAGTTCGTCGCCTGCATTTGCGTCGAGTGCCTGGTGGAAGTTGAGGTTATGCCCAAAGCGTTTTTGCAACATAAACACGTAAGCATCCACAAATTCAAGTTCCTCACAAAGTGGAACCAACTCTTGCTTTTTGGCTAGTAAAACGTAGCGATAAACCTCGGCAAAGCTATCCAGAAAAGCGTGCGCATCGTCATTTTTTGGGGTAATCAGTGAGGATAAAATATTGAGATTATTAAACAGAAAGTGTGGGTCAATATGATTTTTTAGAGCTTGAAACTGTACTTTGATATTTTCTCGTTTTAGTTTTTCGGACTGCTGAAAGGCATCTCGCCATCGGTTGAGTAAAAAGACCCCCATCTGCAAAGATACCACAGGGATCAGAAACAAAACCCCATACAGGTTCAGGGTCATAAACTGACCGTCCGTTGGGGGAGACTCGGTAAAGCTGATCTTGAAGAAGTAGTACGTAATGTTGATGCAGGTCAATGAGAAAACAAGGCTCAAAAAGATTTGTATAGCAAACCGCCAGTTGTTGTATGTCCGCCACGGGACGACTACATTTAGGATTTTGACCAAGTACACGTTACCTAACCAAAGCACCACAGCGACACTAAAAATCCAAAGCCCCGATAAATAAAGTTGCATATCGAGGTCAGCGTTACGAAGTAGCCAGCTCATGAGACCGACAGTAACGAGTAGGATTGCCAGAAAAATAGATATAATTGTGTTGCGTTTCATAGGGTTAGTAGGTTGAAAACCCCACCCTCAGTCCTTCCTCCAAAGGGAAGGAAGTTCTACCACTACTAAAAAACAATAGAACTCCCTCTCATCAGGGAGCGGGTTGGGGTGAGGTATTTTTTTAATTAAACGTAATCTCGTCCAAGTTTTCCCATTTTATGTACATAGGGTCTTTATCGTCTTCGTTTTTGAAGACTAAAATTCCTGAGTTTCGGTCGCTTACATCCTGCGAGTCACCTAGCAAAAGTGTTTTTCCGCTACGGAGCGTCACGTTAGAGTACTCGAAATTCTTTGGCTTGATGGATTTGATCAAGCGGAACGGGACTTTATACTCCATATCCTCAAACTTGCCATCCAGCATCTCGAAGTCATAGGTTTCGTCAAGGTCATAAGCGAGTAGCCCTGTAAAGGTCTTGCCTTCGGTGGTTTTGACACTCCCTTCAATGCGCTTCGGTGCCTTAAAGTCGTCGTAAGTCATAGCTACTTTTTTGGGTTCCGTAAATTCAATGGATTCAAACTCTCTCCAGGTTACTTCAAGACGACCAAATTCAGGGTTTTTTACGATAATTCCACGGTTTTCTGAGTTTACATCGTTAGACCCCGTTAAATATAGCTTACGCTCTGTTTTGAGTACCACATCACTCCCACGCCCGCCGCGTGTGATTGACTTGATGTTGTAAAAAGGAATACTCAAATCGCCGTTGCGCGACTCACCATCCAGTTTGTCGTCGGTCATGGCTTCGTCTTCGTCCCACTGGACATACCCTTCAAAAGTGCCTTCACGGGTTTTTACGACTCCGTACAGTGGGTCACCCATCTGTACACGTTCTCCCGTAGGCATCTGCATGAACTCAATCTTATCCAAGCGATCCCATTCGAGTTCCATTTTACCGATTTCGGCATCAAATAGCGTGATTTTCTCGCCTACGTCGTTAGAACCCCCTTCAACTTCTATGCTTTCGCCGTTTTTGAGTGTCAACTCGACTGCTCTACGTCCTGTTATTCGCATCTCTGCAATCTCGCCAAAAAAGCAGGCAAAGATATGAGAGTTTGAACTGGAGTTCCACGTCCATGAGTTACGTCCACGATCCTGCCAGATGATGTTAAAACGTCCCCAGGCGTTATCATCATCGTTTTCCTCACGGCGTACTTCGTCGTGGTCTAAGTATTTTAGGTAAGGGTTATCGGGTTTTTGTGAGTTAAAGAGATCCCCCCAAGTGGCCTCTTCGTCACCCCATCGAATTTGTCCTGTAAAGGTTTCACCGTCAATCGTGGTTACTTTCCCGTGTAGCATCATGCGCTCGGCAGCAGGGCGCGATGGAGAAAATAGGGGCATTGAAAAGCTACTGAAGAATAAAAATACCAGCAAAAACTTCAGTGCATGGGATAGATATTTCATCGTTTTCTTGGTTTGATACGCTACAAAAGTGTGAAATGTGTTGCGTAACCGAAACGTAAATCCGATGAATCGGGATATAGATAGACTCAAGTGGCAGCTAGGGGCGATGAGTCGTACGGGTTTCCGTTCAGTTTAGTACTGTGTATTTTGAACAAGCCATTCAAACTACTAGTTTTGCACCTATGACTTCTATAAACGACATTCAAAACGAAATTATCGAGGAGTTTTCGCTTTTTGATAATCCACAAGATAAATATACGTATCTGATAGACCTTGGCAAGAAGGTAGAAGCACTAGAAGCTAGTGCCAAAACAGAAGAAAATATTGTCAAAGGGTGTCAGTCTCAGGTTTGGCTTACGGCAGCGTTTCGGGACAGCTCGTTGTACTATCGGGCGGACAGTGATGCGATGATTGTTCGCGGACTGGTTAGCCTGCTTTTACGCGTGCTTTCGGGGCACGCACCGAAAGAAATCATGGAAGCGGATTTGTATTTTGTCGATAAAATCGGCTTGAGGCAAATGCTTTCCATGACGCGCTCTAACGGACTAGCAGCAATGATGAAAAAAATGAAAATGTATGCCTTGGCTTATCAAACAAAACTTCAGGCTGCCGAGTAATTCTAATCGAAAAAAAAGAATAATATGGCTTTAAAAAACGACGTAATTGACGTAATCCGAACAATTTATGATCCCGAAATCCCCGTGAATATTTACGAGTTGGGGCTCATCTATGAAATCAATGTTTACGAGGTAATTCCAGGGACGGAGGAAAAGAATGTACATATTCTGATGACGCTTACATCACCCAACTGCCCTGCGGCAGAGGAGATTCCAGCAGAGGTGCAGCAGAAGGTGTCCTCGATTCCAAACGTGAAAGACTTAAATGTTGAACTGACCTTTGACCCGCCTTACTCCATGGAGATGATGTCTGAGGCGGCGAAGCTGGAGTTAGGATTTATGTAACACTTATAACGTAACCTTTACTCAGAACGAGCAGTCTGAAACAGAAAGCATTTGCTTAAATAAAACGATAAGTCAATACAAATAACTAAAACAACAAATTTATGTATCCAGCAGAACTTACAGCCCCTATGAAGGCTGAACTAACGAAGTCTGGCTTTGAAGACCTGACCACACCCGAAGCCGTGGACGCGCTCATGAGCAAAAAAGAAGGGACTACGCTCTTAGTCGTTAACTCTGTTTGTGGTTGCGCAGCAGGAGCGGCGCGTCCAGGTGTCAAGCGCGCCTTAGAACTCGCAAGTAAGAAGCCCACAAACTCCGCTACCGTCTTTGCGGGCGTGGATCGTACCGCAACCGACAAAGCACGCGAATATATGCTTCCTTATCCACCTTCATCGCCCTCGATGGCATTGTTTAAAAACGGTGAATTGGTACATCTTCTGGAGCGTCACCACATTGAAGGACGTTCGGCAGAGATGATTG
>CAZNAK010000042.1:0-8928 GCA_964570645.1 uncultured Cytophagales bacterium
ATAAACTTATCGTTTTTTCGTGAAATTCACAGTAAAACAAAAACATCCCAAACTTTCGTAGTTTTGTTGCTTATGCTATTAACCCAACTGCAAATTAACGGTTTTAAGAGCTTTGGCGATAAGGTCAATGTGGAGTTCACCGAGGGCATCACGGGCGTAATCGGTCCCAATGGCTGCGGAAAATCCAATATCGTGGATGCCCTACGCTGGGTGTTAGGTGAACAACGCACCCGACAACTGCGCTCGGATAAGATGTCCAACGTCATTTTTAACGGGACATCTAACCGTAAACAAAGCCCTTATGCGGAGGTCTCACTTACTTTTGAGAATAATCGAGGGTTGCTTCCCGCTGCCTTCCATGAGGTGACAATCACCCGAAAATATACACGCTCAGGGCAAAGTGATTACCTCATTAACGGGGAGTCGGTGCGGCGCAAGGACGTGATGGAACTGCTCTTACAAGCGGGAATTTCGGCGAATAACTACGCCATCATCGAACTCCGCATGGTAGATGAAATCCTCAACGACACCGACAACGCCCGCCGACGGATGTTTGAGGAGGCTTCTGGTATCGCCAAATATAAAATTCGGAAGAAAGAAACCGAGCAAAAACTCAAAGGTACCGACGGCGACCTGGAACGTGTAGAGGACATTCTGCACGAGATCCAAAAAAATATGCGCACGCTCGAACGCCAAGCTAAACAAGCCGCACAACACAAAGATGCCCTCACGGTCTATAAAACGTACAGCCTTGCCCTTGCCAAGCGGAGTTTTCGGGAGAGTTCAACGGAATACGCCGAACTGACCGATAAAATCACGCAAGAAACCAAAATACGGACGGATTCCACAGAACAAATTACGGGATTGGAAGCACGTCTGGACGATAAAAAAGCCGCCGTAGAGGAACAAGAACGCATGCTGACTGCCAAGCGAAAGCACCTTGGACAGCTTTTTCATCAGGTGCGGCAACTGGAGTCCGACCAGAAAGTAGAGCAGGAACGTTATCGCTTCTTAAAGGATAAAAAGGAGTCTTTGGTGTGGAAAATCCAGCAAGAAACCCAAAACGGCGAAGCGGCACGGCTTGAGGTTGAAAAACTTATTCAGCAGCGTGAAAACGTTGAAAAGCTGTTTTTAGAGGCGGAGTCTAAGCTCAATCAGTCCAAAACGAACTATGAACGCTTTAAAGAGCAGGTCGATATTTTGAAGCAAGAGGGCGAACTTTTGGAAAATCGCCTGCATGTCCGCCGTGATGAGCTTTCAATGAAACGCCGCGAAATCGAAGTGCGAGAGATCAAAGTTTCCTCCTTGGAACAAGACCTTGAACAGATCGAAATCGAAAACCTTGATTATCAAGAACAGCTTGACCGAGTGAGCGAAAATCTGCTTGCTGTTACCGAAAAAGTTGAACGCGCCGATCAGAATATCATTGAAAAAGAGCGTTATGAAGAGAACCTCTTGCGCCAGATTGAAGAGCAACAAACAACTGTCCAGTCCATGCGGACGGAATTATACGAACTTGAAAAGTCGCTGAGTACCAAAAAAAGTGAACTTTCCTTGCGTTCGGCTTGGCTCGAAAGCCTCGAAGGATTTGGCGAGGCCGTTAAGTTTCTGGGGCAACAAACGGAGTGGAGGCAGCGCGTAAGCCTTCTTCCTGATCTCTTTGACACGCCTAAGGAATATGCCCCAGCCTTGGCTACACTACTCGAAGAATTTGCGGATTGTTTCGTTGTCCCGACGCTCACGGATGCCAGAGAAGCCTTGCAGTTGCTGCAAGAAAATCAGAAAGGAAAAGCGCGATTTCTTATTCTTGAAGAATGTCAAGCGGGTTCGTCTGTGCCAACACCTGCGGGCGCGAAAGCGGCACGAGAAATCATCAAGGCAAGTCACCCAAAGTTTCAGGCGGCAATAGATTGGGTATTGGAGAATGTATTCTTCGTTGAAACTCTTGACACGATTAGTCAGAAGGCAGAAGGTACGTTTTTAACCAAAGGCGGTACGTTTTTGAAGCGTAACGCACTCGAACGCGGCGGCTCGGGTAGTACCAATACCGAAAACTCACGCCTCGGAAAGCAACAGCAGTTGGAAGAGTTAGAAATTGAAATTGAAGGGCTTTTTTCTGCTGTCCAGACAAAACAAATGGAAATTGAGTCGGCGGAAAGTGCTATTCAGGGCTTGCGCGAAAGCTCTCAAAAAGCCGAAGTTCAGCGGCTGCGGGATGAGCGAGACGAAATTCGTCAGCAAAAAATCAGCCTAGAAGCCCAACATCGGCAAGTTTCGCAGACGGTACAAATTAATCGTAACAAAATCGCGCAAGCACAGGAAAAAATTCAAGGCTTGGAGCAGGAAAACGAGCGCGAGCAGCCCGAAATGGATGACCTCGAACAGGAACTTGAATACGATGAGTCAAAGCTAGAAGATATTCAATTCAAGATCGCGGAACGAAACCGACAACTGGCCGAGTATTCGGAGTCCTATAACATGCAGAACATGGAGTATTTCCGTTACAAAAACCATGTGGACAACCTCCAAAAAGAGATCGAATACAAAAAAGATAGTCAGGAACGCACCTTGGCGCGACTTCAGCAAAATAAAGATGACCTCGAAAAAGCCGATCGAGACATCGAGAAGCTGCTCGTACAGCAAGGAGAAACCTCCAAAAACCTCAGCGAAGCTAGCGGTAAGAAGCAGGACAAGCAGACGGAAGTCCATGAACTTGAAAATCAGTATTATCAAAGTCGGGAGGGAATCACGGAGGTGGAGCGGCAACTACGCGAGATTCAACGCCAACGAGAAAATACCGATGTGCGCCTGAACACACTGCAAAACCGCCTCACGGAAGTAAAAATGCAACTGACAACGGTACGGGAGCGGATTTCGGCAGAATTTCAACTTGAAATCGACGAAAAATGGCTTTCTGAGCATCACCCTGAGGATGAACTCCCTGAGGATGAACTCCGTGAAGGGATCAAAACAGCAAAAGAACGGCTTGGAAAGTTGGGCAACATTAACCCCATGGCACTCGAAGCCTACGAGGAAATTAAGGAACGCTTTGAGTTTATCGGCAGCCAGCGTGATGACCTCCTGGAAGCAAAAGCGGCACTCGAAAAGACCATTGCGGAGATCGAACGCGCCGCACGAAAGGCGTTTATGAGTGCTTTTGAGGAGATCAGGACGAACTTTCAGGATATTTTCCGTACGCTGTTCTCCGAAGAAGACCAATGTGATCTCGTCCTCGTTGATCCTGATAACCCAACGGAGTCACGCATCGAGATTATCGCGCAGCCAAAAGGAAAACGTCCGCTCACCATTCGACAGCTTTCGGGCGGAGAAAAAACGCTGACGGCAACTTCATTACTTTTTGCGATTTATCTGCTTCGTCCTGCGCCCTTCTGTGTATTCGACGAGGTAGATGCCCCGCTGGATGATGCGAACATCGACAAGTTCAATAAGATCATCAAGCGATTCACCGAAGAGGTGCAGTTTATCATCGTGACGCATAATAAACGCACGATGGCAAATACAGATACCATATACGGCGTTACGATGCCCGAAAAAGGTATTTCACAGGTGCTGGCGGTGGACTTGCGGGATTTGAAGATTCAGGAAGAGGCGGTGGTGTAAAGTAGCAGCTATGCAGTATCCTTGGACTCAAACAGCCAGATGAGGAAAAGCTTCTATAAACTAGAACGGATATCCGATGGCAAGATTAAACACAGATTGCCCGCGTTGTCCTAAAGGTTTTCTAAAAGAGATATTATCTAATAGCCATTTATCGCCTGTCTGTCCTGCGGGGTCATATATTTTGATGCCTACGTCGCCGCGCACAATAAAAAATGAAAAATCTAAGCGCAATCCAAAGCCTGATCCAATCGCTATTTGTTGCCAGAAGCGCTCCCATCGGAACTGCCCCCCTTGTCGAGAGTCGTCGTTGAACATCCAGACGTTGCCGCTATCCACAAAAAAGGCAAACTCAGCGACAGAAAAGAGGTCACGCCGCCATTCTGCATTCAGCTCAAGCAAAAGTTCCCCCGGTTGCTCAAAGAGATAGTCAAAGGGGTGACTCCCTCTTTCCGTCGGAGATCTGAATCCACCTGGTCCGAGGCGACGCGGCTGCCATGCCCTAATACTATTTCCTCCTCCAATAAAAAAGTATTTTTCGTAAGGCAGAATATCGGCCGTTGCGCCGCGCCCGAAGGGATATACCGCACCAATTCGGGCGCGCATGGCCAACATAGACTTTCGGCTCAAGCGCAACACACGCCGTAAATCTATATCGAATCGAAAATAATTAAAATCTGCCAGTGAGTCACTGTTAATTAACTGACCGAGAAGGTCGCCGACACCCGGCGAGTTAAATAACAACCGCCTTACCTCTGTTCCCCCCTGTTCTAAGGTTGCTTTCAGGAAGTAACTACCCTCTTTTTGCCCGTAAAGGTTGTCGTTAAACGTATAGCTGAAGGCGGTACTTCGTATAATGGAATTACGAAAACTCTGGTTTAGCGGGTTCCCACGCGCTGAGAGTGAGTCCAAATACGCACTAAATACGTCAGAAATCGAGGGTGTAAGCACAGAGTTGATACTCACTACCTCAAAGTCATAGGTCGCGTTGCGGTTATTATTCCAGGTATATCCGATGGAGGCTTCTGAGTTGATACGATTGTATAATACGCGGTTAGTCTGCGTGTAGCCAATCTCGATTTTTGTTCTTGGGTTAAACTTACCATAGCCTTCGTTAAGCTTTTTGGCAAAAGGGAGGAAGAACTTAGGAATGCTAAGGTTAGTACTGATGTTGTATTCTTGTGCATAAAGGTTTTGGTTTTCGATACCTCCAAAGTTGCCCTGTGCCTCCAGTAAGCCTCGTGCTTGAACGGTGAGTATTTCGCAGCCATGAAAAAGGTTTCTGTTTTGAAACGAGAGCGTTACAAACGGGCCGGGAGTAGCTTGCTGGGTAACATTGATGCCAGCTTCTAGGGAGAGGTTAAATTTCGGATACGAGTTGACGTAAATATTTCCCACAAAGTCTCCTCCAGTGGTATCATACCGGATATTGACAAACTTAAATAAGTCAAGGGCAGCCAGCGAACGCTGGGTGGAGATACCCTCTTGGTAGCTGTAAATACTATCCAGATGGATACGATGCGAAAGCACTTTCTCGGAATACCGTCTGGTGTATTCTTTAAAGTAAATGCCTGCATATTCTTCTCTTTTAAGCTTTGTCGTATCTCTTTGCTGGTCGGCGATAAACCGAACACGGTCTAGGTGATATTGCTGATGTTGTTTTTCGATAACGATGGTAAGGTCCATTTGGTAGTCGGGGACAGACGCAAGGGTGTCAATTTCAAAAAAGATGTATTGTTTACTAAATTTAAAATACCCTCGGTTTCGGAGTAGGCTAAAAAGCCGTTCACGCTCTGCTGAGAGGCGGTCTTCATCATAAATGGCATTGGGCTTAATAAGGCGGTTCAGGGTATCTGAAAGGACTATCTTTTTTACTAAAGAATCCGCAATATCATAGTTGATTTTTCGGTAGTGGTGCGGTTTATTCTTTTTTACCTCAAAGGTTAAAAATACGCGTCTCCCCTTTTTACGCATAGTCGTATCTACTTCTGCGAAAAAGTACCCCTTTTGTGTCAGGTATTGCTCCATTGACTCGATGTCTTGCTTTGCCTTCAGGGAGTCAAAAATACTCGGTGGTTCGCCTACGGTTCGCATGAGCCAGTTTCCTTTGCGGAGGTCTTCTAAGTCTTCGGTTTTTCGGTTACGCTTTTCCAGAAGGCGTTGTTTTTTGCGCTGATCACGCGCCTTACCGTCTTCTAAGTCTTCGATTTCTTGTTGATAATCGTTCTCTATTACTTTTTTTTCTGCCCGAATGGTAGAGTCTAATGCGGCTTGTGTGGGGTAACTTCGGTCATAAATCCGTTTTCCACGGTTGTAGAAATATACGTAGGGTAAAGCGGGTATAAGCGGAAAGCGTCGATTGGGCGTTTGTCGTGAAAAAGTCTCGAGCGTCTCGGCACGCGCTCCACCAACCCCTTCAAATTCAAGTTTATAGAGATAGTTTTCGTTTTTTTCAAGCCGTTTGGTCGGAATACAAGCTGCTCCCAGGAGAGTTACCACTAAAAATATTCCCCAAACGTTGGTCGTCCGTTGCATCTTGGAAAGATAGGGATTTCTTTTTTTTCAGGAAAAGCTACCTCCATAAACCGTGACTTGATGGTATTTTATGACGATATCTGCGATTTGGTTGGTAAAGACATTAGGCAAGACGCTTCTAGACTTCTTTAAATCGGTTTTAATATATTTTGGAATACCTTTTTGCAAAATTTCTGCATTAAATCTCCAAGTTACTCAACTTCGGATTCAGATCGCTCAAGTACTTTTTTAGTGGTTAAACATAGGTTATGTGTTTATTCGGTTTTTGTCATGCGTTTCCAAAACCCTATTTTGTGATTTCCGTTTTGTAAAGGGCATGAGAAACTATTATCAGGTGCTGGGACTACCTAACTATGCAGGTTTACCCGAAGTCAAGCGCGCTTACAAACGCATGGCTTTGCGGTATCACCCTGACCGAAATCCTGATAATCCGCTTGCCGAAGAGCTTTTTAAAGAGGCAAATGAAGCCTATCAGATACTTTCTTCCCCCGAGACAAAAGCAAAGTATGATCTGTTACTAGAAAACGGCTACACCTATCGGCACAGCCGTCCCCATCGGTCGAGCCGCCCAGCCCCAGACGAGGAAGAACCGATCACACACCGTGATCCAAGATACCGAGGGCGCGGTCGGAGGCGCACAAGAAAAGCATATCAGCATACTGTACAGCGTAACCCTGAGGTTAAAAACTACATTTCTACCTTCGTGGCCTGTGCTTTGGTAGCCATAATTTATGGTTTGGTTTCCTCTACGCTGGATGTAAGAAGTCGATTGCACTATCTGACTGCGCTGGAAGCCTACAAAAAGCAGGATTGGAAGATGGCAGCCGAAGAGGCGGGACTCTCATTTACTGCCGATGCCAGTTACGCAAAAGCTTACCAACTGTTTGCGCAGGCTAAATATCAGGCTGGAGAATATGACGATGCCAGTGAGGGGGCGGCTACTGCATTGGAATACTTTAACCGTCCCGATTACGACTTGCGGTATTTATATGCTCGCTCGTTGGTAAAAGTTGAGGAATTTGACCTTGCGTACGAGCAGTTTGAGGAAGCTCTGTTTATCGCCGAGCAAGATACGACTTTGCTGGCAGAGATTGCTCCTATTTATCTTGATGAAATGAAGAATTATGAGCAGCTGGCAGATCTGGCAAATCGCTGGATTAGCCAAGATAGGGAAAATCCAGTCCCCCATTTCTACAAAACCTTAGCGATGGCACATCAAGACAGCTTAGATTCTATGCAGTCTAGCCTTGAGACAACACTCGCTTATACCGATAACCCGAAGTATTATTTAAGACAGCTTGCCCAGCGTCAGGCGGTAACCATGAAGCGTCCGCGTCAGGCAGCTCAAACCTTAGATTATCTTAAAGAAAACTATACAATCTCAGCCATAGAATTAGTGGAGCAAGCAGACTATTATCGTCGGTTTTCGGCGGATGAGGCTGCTGTAAAAAACTACACGCAGGCACTCTCCCTCGACTCTACTGCCCATACACATTACCTTCGTGCGTTGACTTATCTGGACCTCAATAAGGTAGATTCCGCCTGCTTTGATTGGAGCATGGCAAAAGGTCGAGGATTTAAAAAACAGGATCAAAAGTTACGTTTTTTCTGTGAAGAGTAATCTTCTTTGCGTAGCATCTTCCGTTCAACCCAAAAAGTAGCTAATGGCAGTAAAGATGCCGCTAGAGCCAAAAAAGTGTTCCAAAGTGTCCATTTATGCTTCCAAGCCACACCGACCACCAATCCGATATAGGCAATAAACAAAATACCATGCGCCAACCCAATGACGTAATTGGGTTCTGGCAACTGAACCAGATATTTTAACGGCATACCAACGAGCAGTAACAAAAGATAGGAAACTCCCTCCGCGATAGCCACCCAGCGTAGGTGTCCGACTAATGATAATTTATGCATAAAAAGAGAATGAAGTTGGTCAGATAAAGATACGTAAGAGCTGTTGATAGGTTTCGTGCGTTCAAAGCCAGCGTGTGCGGCTTTTATCCACTTTTAGTCTTCCTCTTTGACTGCCACAGAATCCACCTTGGCAGAATCATTTTTAACGGTCAGAAGTCGTTTGCCGTGCGCGGGAGGTGCTTTTTCGGGAAGTTGAATCTCGTAGCTTCGTCCGCTCGGTACGTTGAGGGCGTAGCCTCGTAGCCAAGGATTATAATGCCTTAACGTCTTGTAACTTACTCCATTGCTGTACGCATAATCGACCAGATCAGGGATGGAGCTTTTTACTACCTGCTTACGCATTTTTGGCATTTGGTAGCGTTCTTCTTTCGGAATATCAAAACCATAACGCTCCGGATTTTCGAGGATCAGCTTAAAAGCAAGGATACGATAAATATAGCGGCTTGTTTCAGTATTCAGGGCGAGGTCGTAATAAGAGGTTGTTTTTTGTTTTTGGAGTTGCCGATTGATTCCTCCCATTCCCATATTGTAGGAGGCAGCGGCTACAGTCCAGCTATCAAATTTCTCAAAGGCATTTTTGAGATAGGCGCAAGCGACCAATCCCGATCTGACGGGGTCGTACCGCTCGTCCACTTGGCTATTGATTTCCAGCCCGTATTCGCGCCCCGTAAACGACATGATCTGCCAAAAACCCGTGGCTCTGGACGGTGAAATGACGTTCGCCAGCTCGCTTTCTGCTACGGCTAGGTACTTAAAGTCATCTGGAATACCTTTTTTTTTAAGCATTTTTTCAATCGAGGGGAACCAGCGATGCGCTCTTTTTATGATGTATGACGTATGCGACTCCCAAAAAATATTGAC
>CAZNAK010000042.1:8938-10869 GCA_964570645.1 uncultured Cytophagales bacterium
TAGAATTTCACGCTCCAGTTTTTCGCGAACCTCATCCTCATAAAGGGGAACCCACTCGCCTGCAAAGCGCAGTGAGTCAGGGATATAGGGACTTTTAATGGTTTTTGAGAGTACTGGCTGACTTTCATCCTTCAAACCATTTTTTGCGGGAACTTTAAGCGTTAGCGTTTCGGTTTTTGGGTTAGAATTGACTTTTTCCAATGCCAGATAGGCAATGATCCCTAGGACGAGTAAAAAAGTCAGGATTGAAAGAAAACGCTGCCAAAGGTTAGAAGTGCCACTCACGATAATTAGTTGACTAGTATCTAAGCGAAGGTACGAAACTAAATACAATTTTATAACGAGCTTTTTTTTCTTAGCAGAAGAGCGCCTCTGTTCTCGTGTAACTAAAGGAGACGAACATGATACTATAGTGCTTTTAAGCAGACTCATAAGTGTTCTTGTCGTACATTTGTTAGCGGCCATCGAAACCTTCTACTTTGAAGTACGATCCTTGCTCTTATTGTGTGTTGCCTTTAATTGGATGCATTTATTCTTACTATCAATGATTTTAATGATAAATGTAACTTTTTTATTCTTAGACAATGAAAAATAGATGTTTATGCCGTAAATTTAAGCTCTTATGCAAAAACCCTCTTCTGCAAAACTTGACGAATTACGGCTTTATCGCCAAGCACTGCTTGAAAAGCAGACGATTGAGGTAGCGATTGAACGCCTTCGTAACGCATTGACCTGGCGCGAGAATGACTCGACGGAGAAATGGGGTAAACAAGTACTGGAACAACTTAACCAAGAACTCAACCTTGAGCAGGCGGTACTTTACCACTACAACAGCGATCACTCAGAATACGATGCCTTTGCATGGCATGATATGCAAAAAGATATTTATAAACCGAACTCGACGTATCGAAATAAGCCGATTTACAAAAAGGTTTGTCGGGATATGACGGTTGCCTATACAACGGAGCATGAAAAGGTACAACTCTCCTTTCCAAACCTTCCCGACCCTACGCCCCGGCATCCTTACGTGGTCGTTACGATACCTTTACTTTACAATAAGAGAATCCATGGCTTGCTTGAAGTACTGTTAAAGGGCAAAATGGGAGAGTATGTATTAGAGTTACTCACTCGGCTGGGGCAGCCTTTGGGCGCACATTTGTATGGCTTTTTTAATAATAAACAGGGGCAAAAAACGGTAGAACTGATCAACCGCAGCCGTCAAGACCTAATCAGTATCATTGAGGGGTCACAAGTCGGCATTATATTATTTCGTAAGTCAAATCGAACTATTGATCAGGTGAATCCTGCGGCGGCTGTGATTCTGGGCTACGAAAAAGTAGAGCTTCGGTATCAGCAGTTTGATGATTTTGTACATCCTGAGGATAGAGAAAAGCTTGCTCTGACCAATTATCTAGTCGGTCATGTGATTAAAACTCGCCTGAAACACCGAAGTGGGCAGTGGCGATGGTGCGACCTATCCATGTCATTGATTAAGCAAAACGAGGAACCGCTGATTTTAGTACAAATTCAAGATATTACAGCCCAGAAGCACGCTGCCGGCGCACTGGAGGAAAGTCGTTATAATCTTGCTGAGGCACAGCGGATTACCAAACTTGGCAGTTGGAGGTGGGATGTGGAACGTAATATTGTCAAGTGGTCAGAAGAGCTTTATCGCATCTATGGGTACGACCCAAGCGAGTATATCCCTGCCTACAATAATTCTTACCGACGGGTTCATCCCGAAGATCGTGATCGCGTCAGAAGTACGATTCGAAAAGCAGTGGAGCAGGGCGAGTCGTTCAATCTTTTTCACCGAATTTACCGCGAAGATAAAGAACTTCGTATAATCCACTCAAGGGGGAATGTCATTCGAGATAGTGAGGGTCGAGTCAAAGAGGTTTTTGGTACGGGGCAAGACGTGACGGAGAGCA
>CAZNAK010000043.1:0-10601 GCA_964570645.1 uncultured Cytophagales bacterium
CAATACATCAGTAACATCAATAGAAGTTGGATTGCGAATATCATAGGGCTGCCCGTTGGCATCAAAGCCATCAAAAGTTGCCATATTAAGGCTAGGTGGGCTATCTCCCATTTCGTTATTGATGTGCGTTCCTCCTCCTACTTCCCATTTTGTTGAGTCTGGAAAGCGTCCGCGTGTGCTGGAGAAATCTTCAATGAAAGGAAGGCGGACAAATAGACTATCCTGAGCTAAACTATCTACACGCGCATTAAAAAAAGGACTTGCTTGGTTTCTCTGTACAGTTTGAGGAATCGTACGAAGCTCAATCTGTGCTGAAACGCCTGGCGAAACCCATGAACCTAAAAGAAGAAACAGGAGTCCTATTCGGAAAATCATCATCAAAATTAATCGTAAGTGTCTTTCTAAGGGTGCAAAAATCTTACGAAAGGCTGTTCACATACTTACGCAATTTTGATTTTTTATTAGCTGCGTTATTCTTATGGATGATGTTTTTCTTCGCAAGCTTATCAATCATACTTGCTACTTTGTTGTAAAGCTCTTCAGCTTCTGTTTTGCTTTCGACCTCGCGAAGTCGTTTGATGAACGTCCGTGTAGTCTTTAGTTGATAGCGGTTACGGAGACGACGAGCCTCTGCTTTACGGACGCGCTTCAACGCTGCTCTTGAATTTGCCATTTGTATTTTATGTGTTTATCAAATGATGATTTTTGGGAGCGCAAAGATAGTCATATTCCCCAAAGAGACAAAAAATTGATAAAAAAGGTAGCGTGCCGTAATGTTGTGTAGCAAGAAAATGCTTACCAAAGAGATTTAGTGTTTGTGCTCGTGATGCTCGTTTGTTGCATTAGCACCACCTAAGGGCTGGCGATTTTGTGCAGCCATTTTTAACATCTGGTCGTATTCTTCTGCCGTGAGGTCATTGAAGAAATAATTGATAGGATTTACAGGTTTTCCTTTGTGATGTACCTCATAATGTAGATGTGGAGCTTGAGAAAGCCCAGTACTACCCACATGGCCAATAAGCTGGCCGCGCTTTACCTTCTGACCTTTACGAACCACCATTTTACTCATGTGTGCATAGCGCGATTCGTAACTAAAACCATGGTCAATATCAACTACTTTTCCGTAGCCTCCACTCCAACCTGCACGCTTGACTACTCCATCGCCTGTGGCATAAATAGGCGTACCGCGTGGGGCTGTTAAGTCACAACCTGCGTGCATTCGTCGAACCTTCAGGATCGGATGGGTACGCATCCCAAAGCCAGAAGCAAAGCGTGTCAAATCCCCATTAGAAAGAGGCTGAATGGCAGGAATAGATGCCATCATTTCTTCCTTTCGCTTGACTAAGCTTACCACTTCGTCGTAGGACTTTGTCTGGATATACATCTGCTTTTTGAGGCGGTCAACGCGTTGATGCGCATCGATCAAAAGATTTGCAAACTTGGAGTCACGAAGTTCATCGTAGCTCTCTACCCCCCCTCTTCCACCGCGACGCATCTCCATAGGAATAGGCTCTGCTTCAAAAATAGCACGATAGATTTTGTCGTCTCGCTCTTGGAGTGAGGCCAACATCTCACTTGCTTTATCAACTTCTTTTTCAATCAGCTTGTATTGCGTGAGCAGTTCTGCATTTTGCGCTCTAAGTTCCACCTCTTGAGGCGAAGGGAAGTACGCGAAGTAAAACACTAAAAACCCAAATCCTAAGATAAGGGATACTACCAGAAAGCCTAGTAGGTTTAATGCAACATCTATTTTTGTCGTTTTGACTCGTTCATAACGACAAGTTTCAGTGTCATAATAGTATTTTATTCTTGCCATAGCTAAAAAAATTGCTCGCTATTGAGGTTGCAAGTAACGGTAATTCTCATGAAGAAACCAAATAATGACTTTTAAAGAAGTTCCCGAAGTATTCTTAAAGATTACTAATTAAACAGCTAAACATTCTAGCTGGTTAGTAAAATTCTTTTACCACAGTCCAACTTAGCCACCTCAACACTCAATCGTTGCTTATTTCTATGGCTTAACCGACCCCGCCCCACAAGTGTTTAATCCTTGGTGATCGTTTGTTAAGCCTTTCTCAGTAAGTACATGTTCAAACACTATTTTCGGGTTCTCGTTTTATGAGTATGAAAATAACAAAGGAATACTTAGCAAAGGCTTACACGTACGACCCATACCGTGCTATGGTGACTGGATTACTAAAGGAGGGAAAGGTAACAGGCCAAACGCAGAGCGAATCCATGCTGAAATACACCAAGCTCAACGAACAGCGCATGAACCGCATTGAAAAGACCTATGAGCCTTCCCCCGAACTCAAGGCGTTCATAGCAACGCTTGATCAAACGTGGACATGGCTAGTGCTAACGGAGGGCTGGTGCGGAGACGCAGCGCAAAACCTTCCCCAAATCAAAAAATTGGCGGACTTGGCAGATGATAACGTAAAACTACGCCTTGTACTTCGGGACGAAAACCTCGACTTAATGGATGCCTACCTCACCGATGGGGGACGCTCTATTCCAAAGCTTATTTGTCTTCGAGACGAAGACTTGAAAGAGCTTGGTACTTGGGGGCCGCGCCCTGCACCCGTCCAAGAGATGATCCGAGAGCATAAGCAGAACCCTACCGAAAAATATGAAGAACTAGCCCAACGTATGCATACATGGTATGCCAAAGACCGTGGAAAAACCTTTGATGCAGAGTTTTTGCAGTTGCTTAAACGTTGGAAGGACATAGGGAAACGCCCTAAAAGTGAAGCCATGCCCTAAAAAGTGATTTTTGTAATCAAGGCGAAAAATGTAATTTTGTTACACATTTAAACCAAGAGAAAAATATGACAACCAACCGCACATTCACCATGATTAAGCCTGACGCAACAAGTGCAGGTAACAGCGGGGCAATCCTTAAAATGATCGAAGAGGCTGGCTTTCGCATCGTAGCGATCAAAAAAGTTCATTTGACCAAAGCGCAGGCAGGAAAATTCTATGAGGTACACAAGGAGCGTCCTTTTTATGACGACTTGACGACTTACATGAGTTCGGGCGCAATCATTCCAGCAATTTTGGAGAAAGAAAACGCCGTAGCCGATTTTCGTACGCTTATTGGGGCAACGAACCCTAAAGAAGCCGCTGAGGGAACCATTCGTGCACTTTTTGCGGAGTCGATTGAAGCTAATGCAATTCACGGCTCTGACTCGGATGAAAACGCAGCGATTGAGGGAAGCTTTTTCTTTTCAACTTTAGAGTGTTTTTAAGTGTACTCGAAGTAGATTATGCAGTGAAGCCGTATAACTTTGGTTATATGGCTTTTTTGTTGGAAACGTATGCGCTTATGAATTTCGGTGAAGACACCGAAACGGGGCGGACTTAGTGCTTACTCGCCGTTGCTGGTGTCCTGACCAACGACTTTTTACAACATATTGGAAACGTTTTTGCAAGGCTTAACACTGTGACCAGATTACAATAAATATGATGACCCAAATCATAAATTGGAGGGGTGCCGTACTTGGCTGCTTGGTGTTCCTCGCGATGAGTTTTACGAGCTATACGTTTACCCCTGAGGATTCTATTTTATTTCCTGCTGATACGGCGGGTATGGTGCTTGTGGAGGGGGGAACCTTCAAAATGGGAAGTTATGACTTCAAAAATGAACGTCCCGTACATGAGGTCAGGCTCAAAAGTTTTTACATCGGAAAATATGAGGTCACTGTTGCCGAGTACCAAAAGTATTGCGAAGCCACAGGTACATCAATGCCCAAACCGCCGCCTCAGGGGTGGCGTGAGAACTATCCGATAGTAAACGTTACCTACGGAGAGGCGAAAAAGTACGCTAAGTGGGCGGGTAAACGCCTACCAACCGAAGCGGAGTGGGAGTTTGCCGCAAAAGGAGGCAATAAGACGCACAATTATCTCTTTGCAGGGGCTAACTTCGCTGAAAGCGTAGGCTGGTCGTTTAAAAACTCGCTTAATCAGGTGCAACCCGTCGGAACAAAGCGTCCTAACGAGTTGGGTATTTATGATATGAGCGGTAACGTTTGGGAATGGTGTGCAGACTATTTTGGTGACTACCTCAGTAAACCTAGTGTTCAGGAAAATCCCCAAGGACCCGAAACAGGAGTAAATCGAGTTTTGCGCGGAGGGAGCTGGTTTGACAACTCCAGCAACTTGCGTGTCTCCAACCGTTATCACGCCAGCGAGGGGCATCACGATATTCTTACAGGCTTCCGTGTAGCGATGGATGTGCCGTAAAAGGAAAACTCTTCGTACTTTTAGGGTATGATTTCTCCACTTCGTACCTTATTGCTATTATTTTACACAGTTTGCATCTGTTTGGTGATTATGGTCATGTCACCCGGCGAGCTAAAAATTCTGGATACAAAAACGGGCTTCGATGTCTTTACGCTCGACGACTTTGGCAGCAATCGGGGCAAAACCGAACCCGAAGCCGATTTAAGTTTTTTGGACGATCTTCAAAACGAAGTTGATAGCCTCGAAGAGCGTCCCCCGTTGGATGTAAAGGATTCCGTAGTGACAAGTGACTCTACGCCCGCCGTGGGTACAGCAGAACTCGCCGAAAGTCTTAAAGAGGCGCGTCAGTCCATTGAGTTTAAGGATGGAAAGCGCAATCATTTGGATCAGTTTTTTGCTTCTCTGTCGGGTTTGAGTAAAAAGGCGAGCAGCGTTCGTATCGTTCATTATGGTGACTCCCAGATTGAGGGCGACCGTATTAGCGGGTATTTGCGCGAGCGGTTACAACGCCGCTTTGGAGGGTGTGGCGTGGGGATGGTACCTTTCAAGCTTCGTGATAATTTGCGCTTTACGCTGCGTTTTGAGTCCTCCGAGGAATGGAAAAAGTTTGGTTACATTGACAGCAAGGAGAAGCCTACAACCAATCAACTCGGTACACTTGCCTCTTATTTTAAGTTTACTCCCGAAAAAGACTCCGCTTTTGTCAGCAAAGCACGTTATGCTAACGTCACTTTCACAGACTCGCCGTTAGGTTACAAGCGAAACAGTGAGGTGGAACAACTGCGGATGTTTTTCCGCAACCCACACGGCGAACTCCAAACCGAGATTAACTTCAATAACAAAATCATCACTACCCAGACGTTACCTATTAACAAAGAACTTAGCGTTTTTGAATATAAATTTCCCCAGAAAAATGCTTTCAGAAGCATAAAAGTGCGCGTCGCTAGCAGTGGAAGTCCTGAGTTGTACGGCGTTTCGATGGACTGTAACACAGGAATTGCTTTAGATAATGTTCCCATTCGAGGGAGTTCGGGTGTAGAGTTCAGCAAAATGGATAAGGCGACAATTAAAAAACTGTTTCAGGAGCTGGATGTCAAGCTCATTATCGTAGAGTTTGGGGTAAATGTCGTTCCGGGGATGGCAGAAAGCTACACCTACTACGAGAATCAGTACTATCGTCAGCTTCGGTACTTTAAAAGCATTGCCCCTGATGTGGATATTTTGGTCATTGGTTTATCCGATATGTCGCGCCAGCGTAAAGGGCGTTACGAATCTTATCCTAATGTTGCGCCTATCCGTAATGCGCAAAAACGTGCGGCATTTAAGGCGGGGTGTGCTTTTTGGGATCTCTACGAAGCGATGGGCGGGCGTAATTCGATGGTCAAATGGGTGGAGGCTGATCCACCACTCGGAAGCCCTGACTACATTCATTTGAGTGGGCGCGGGGCAAAATTGGTTGCCGAGATGCTTTACAACGCGCTAATGAACAAGTACGACGAATACAAAAAACGGAAAGCGGCTTCCTGACTCAAAAGGGATAAATTGCAAATGCGAAAGGTTTTTCGTCCTTCCTATTTTACTTCTTCCTTCCGTAGTTTTCCTCGCACCACTTGCTTTAAGTTAGGCGAACGCAGTGCATACTCATAGCTGTCTTCGGTGGTAAGGGTCAGCGTGACTGTGGTAGGTGTATTTTTGTGGAACTCACGAGCGGCTTGGTCTCCCTGAAGAAGCTGAAGGCGATAGGTACACTCATCAATCCACTCAACCGAATACACAGAAACGGTATCTGAGTAGGGGCTAGTCTCCCGCTGGCGGTCTTCGGTGCGCTCAATCCGAAATTTTTGTCCGCTTTTCTCTTGCCAAACGTAAGTACCCGTGTGGTGGTTAGCGCAGGTAGCCGTGCTTTCACTTTGCTTAGGCTCAGAAGAGCAGGCGGAAAGCGCGACCAGTAGGCAGAAAATTCCAAAAAACTGTTTCATGGCAGGAAGTTATGGAAATCTTTTAGCTTTGTGGCAACATCGCACGAAAAGTGCATCGGTTAGATTACCGAAAAATCCCTACGTTTGTTTTTATGCGGCAAAAACTACTCTTTTTATCGTGCCTGTGTTGGCTTTCATGGAATTTTTCCTCTGGGCAAAGCACTAATATCTCGTATCATCCAGACTATTATTCACTCATTGATCGCCTTGAAATAAAGAGTGGGCAGCTCCCGCCCTCGTTTCAGTCTGCGGTAATGCCTTACACCCGCCAGCAGGTGGCGCAGTTTGCCGATACCCTCTGGACACAAAAGGATAGTCTGAATTTGAGTCGTGTGGACGAGGCTAACCTCCGTTATTTGATGCAGGATAATTGGGAGTGGTCGGAGAAAATTGGTGAGGAATACAAAAGCAAAAAGCCGCTCTGGAATGCCTTTTACAAGACGAAATCTGACTTCTTTCATGTCCGAAATCAGTATTACGGACAGAACCTCCACGATGGCGCGGATGACTTTGATATTCATGTAAACCCAGTTTTACACCTTGGCTATGGCTACGAAACGGAAGGAGATAAGAACCCGTACATCAACACGCGGGGTGCCGAAATTCGAGCGACGCTCGTGAACCGAATCGGGATTTATACCTTTCTGACGGATAATCAAATGCGTACGCCATTTTATGTCTTGGACCGAACACTACGCACGAGTGGTGACTTCAATGTTCCCAACGTTCCCGGCCAGGCCTTCACAAAATGGGTAACCGAAGGGGACGACTTTGACTTTCTTCACGCTCGAGGGTATATTTCCTTCAAGGCAGCCAAAGTGATTGATATTCAGTTTGGTCAGGATAAGCAGTTTATTGGGTCGGGATATCGTTCACTATTTTTATCGGATTACTCCGCACCGCACCTGTTCCTAAAACTCAATACACGCATCTGGAAATTTCAATACACAAACCTCTACACGCAGTTTGTTGCCGATGTCCAACGTCCTAACCGCGTCTATCCCAAAAAGTACGGCGTTTTTCATCGACTCGGATTAAATATCGGTAAACGCCTAAATGTGGGTGTGTTTGAGTCTGTTATTTATTCTCGAAACGATAACCAGCGCAATGATACTTTTGAGTTAGGTTATCTGAACCCCGTGATTTTTTACCGTGCCATTGAGCAAGGCTTGGGAAGTCCCGATAATGCAACTTTTGGTGTAGATGCGACTTACTTAGTAAAGGGATTGCCGATGAAACTTTACGCGACAGTTTTCTTGGATGAGTTGGTGGTCAGTGAAGTCCGTAGTGGCGAAGGCTGGTGGGCAAACAAGCAAGCCTTGCAAGTGGGGGCAAAATATGTCGATTTACTACCCAATCTGGACGTTCAGGCGGAGTTTAACCTGATTCGACCGTACACTTATGTTAGTGATGACTCTTTGGATTTAGCCGACTACACGCACTTTAACCAGCCGCTAGCCCATCCAAAAGGAGCAAATCTATATGAATTTATCGGGATTTTGCGCTACCAGCCTATTCCTAAGCTACGTCTGACGGGTAAAGTCATTTACACCCAGAAAGGCGAAGACGGAGAGGACGAAAACTGGGGCGGTGACCTCCTCAAACGGAGCATTGACCGTGAACAGGAGTACGGGAACACCATTGGGCAGGGCATCGAAACGAATCTTTTCTACGGTGAACTTACGGCGAGTTATCAACTACGGCACAATCTATTTTTGGACTGGAAAAATGTCGTTCGGCAGGTCAGTAGCCCCGACCCCACCCGAGAACGAAATACCTTTTTCACGTCGTTCCAAATTCGTTTGAATACAGGTCGAGTACGACACGACTTTTAGGACAGAGACGAACACTTCAGTACCTGACCAAATGAAGAGTTTAGGCTACAAAAGTTTAACTTATTGATCCTTAGTAAACTTTCGTAGTCTCAGATTAAACCCACTCCTGTCCGCTTCCATCATTTATTTTTTTGCGTTTTTGAGTGTATCTTTACGTTAATCCCACTTATGCAAACTATTCCAACTAAACTATTTCGTCAGTACCTTAGCTTATCCGTTCTTGTGTTGCTTTTGAGTACTTTTTTTATTGCACAGACCGAACCTGTGGTACACAAACCGCTCGATAAAGAACGATGGGAAGAGTTGCGCGAGGAGCTTGAGTATAAACCCCGTGAGGACAAAAAACGCGTCACAGGTACGACGCGTGGGATAGGGCGTACGCCAGACTGGTTTACAGGAGTACTTTATATGGGTGCCTTCCTACTAATTGGAACAATTTTATTTTTGATCATAAAGTATGGAGTAGGAAGATATTCTGGAAAGCTGAACAACACAGAAGAGATCGAAGCACAACTGGATACGAAAGACATTCGTACGCTAAATTTGGATCAACTCCTTGAGCAGGCTCTTGCCGCTGAAGACTATCGACTAGGCGTACGAATCTTTTATCTTATGGTGATTAAACAGCTCAGCGAACGCTCCTTGATTAAGTGGAAAAAAGACTTCACGAACCGTGAATATTTGCGTCAAATGCGTAATAGCCGTATATATGAGAAGTTTTTCATGTGTACGTTAACTTTCGAGGAGGTTTGGTACGGAGACCGCACGATTAACGCCGACTCATTCAAGGAAATAAAGCCTCAGTTTGAAGAATTACTACGCCAAATGAATTGAGGATCAGTTATTTGATGAAACAAAATAGGTCAAGGAGGGCTAAAAACCGTTATTTCGCTGTTAAGCTTAAACCTTGGAAAGCTAAGATTGCGTAAGATTGTAAAACCTACACTACAAAACCCCAATAGTAACATGTCCAGACTCAAAATAATTATCCTAATACTAGGTATTTCCGCTTTGGTCAGTCTAAGTTTTCGTTCTGCCCCCAAAAGTCAGGAAATCGAATGGCTCGACATAGAAACGGCTATGGAACAAGCTAGAGTACAGCAAAAACCAATCTTTGTGGATGTTTACACGGACTGGTGCAGTTGGTGCGTACGAATGGACAGAGTGACCTTCGAGAACGAAGAAATCATTGAGTACGTCAATGAGAACTATATTGCCGTAAAGCTCAACGCAGAGAATGCTAGCTCTGCTAGTTTTCTGAATCAAAATTATACCTATCGGCAACTTGCGGTGGATCGCTTTGGAGTGCGCGGGTTTCCAACCATCGTATTCATTAACGCTGATGGCTCACAGGTAAAGGCAGAACCTGGGTTTCAGAAGCCCAACGATTTTCGAGCCTTGATGGATAAGTTTAGAGAAGGCGAGTAAAAGAACACCCTGCATATCATGCAAGGCATCGTTTTTATCGCATCTGCTGAATCAGATGAAAATCCAGAATTGTGAGGGCTGCCATTGCTTCCACGATAGGAACAGCGCGTGGCACCACACAAGGGTCGTGTCGTCCTTTTCCCGAAACGGTAACCGTTTCCCCTGCTTCGTTAACGCTTGTCTGATCGCGCATCAAAGTAGCCACAGGCTTAAAGGCTACCCGAAAATAAATATCTGCTCCGTTCGAGATACCGCCCTGTACGCCGCCCGAAAAGTTACTTTTGGTATGTACAAGCCCTGAATCATCCTTTGAAAATTCATCATTGTGTTCTGAGCCACGTAATTGCGTTCCCGAAAAGCCACTTCCGTATTCAAATCCTTTTACGGCATTGATGGAAAGCATTGCCCGACCTAGCTCGGCGTGTAGCTTTCCAAAAACAGGCTCGCCCAATCCCACGGGGACACCTTGAATGACACCCATTACGATACCGCCAATGGTATCTCCCTCATCACGAACCTTTTCGATATGAGCAATCATCTCTTTTGCCGTCTCGGGGTCAGGGCAGCGGACGATATTTTCCGTTTTGGAAAAGTCCAGTTCCTGATAAGGTTTCTGAAGTTCAATTCCGCCAACGCCAGACACAAAGGCGAAGACCTGAATGCCTAATTTTTCAAGAATTTGCTTCGCGATAGCACCCGCAGCAACTCGCGCGGCGGTTTCTCGTGCCGAACTCCGGCCGCCACCCCGATAATCGCGGATACCGTACTTTTTTTGATAGGTGTAATCAGCGTGTGAGGGACGAAACTTATCTTTGATGTGACTGTAATCCTTACTTTTTGCGTCTTTGTTCCGAATCAGAAGGTGCAAGGGGGTTCCCGTTGTTTTGCCCTCAAACATTCCCGAAAGTACCTCTACTTCGTCGCCTTCCTTACGGGGCGTAGTAATCTTGGACTGCCCAGGGCGGCGGCGGCGCATCTCTTTTCCAACTGCTTTCAAGTCAATTTGATAGCCCGCAGGACAACCGTCAATCGTTACGCCTAGTGCGGCTCCATGCGACTCACCAAAGGTCGTGATCTTAAAAAAGTGTCCGAAAGTATTCATGTAGCCCTATTTTTA
>CAZNAK010000044.1:0-255 GCA_964570645.1 uncultured Cytophagales bacterium
CAGGCTAAGGGCTATCATAGAATTTTAAAGGCTTCCTGAAAATCCTAGTTGAGCCACCCTCTTTTTAAGTAAGTGCCTAGTGCGCCCCACCGTGCTTTATTTCCTCAAGGTGATGATACGCGTCGTGCAGTTCGGTTAGGGCAGTCTTAATTTGCTCATCCGACGGATTTTGTTCCATGAGCCGTCCGCGATGGCCGCGACGCCGCCGAGGGCATCCATGATTACATCCAGGCCCGCGTTGCCGGCGCCTCCCCC
>CAZNAK010000044.1:265-10526 GCA_964570645.1 uncultured Cytophagales bacterium
AAGATTTATTGTAAATTTTCTCTTTAGTCATCTGGTTATCAAACACTGCTGGCGGCGTGGCACTAGCAAGGCTTTGGGCAGCTTTAGTCAACTCCATATAATGCTTTTTTACAGGTTCGAGGTTGTCGTCGTCCACGGCAGGATGGTAAGCCATTCCGATCTCTCGATGAAAAACCTCAAGAGCTTTCCAATTTCCCATCTCATCCAGAATAGGGTTATCCTCACCCTCGGCAGTAGGAATCACTTCGTCTTCGCTCTGGACAAGCTCTTCCGTGTTAGGAACTTCTTCCTCTGGTGCGGTTGTTTCTTCAACGGGCTTGGAGTCACAGCTCCAAAGTATAAGGCTAGCGGCAAGAATCAAGAAATACTTTTTCATAATTCATCAATTTGTTAAAAGTTGAAGCAAAAAAACGCTTTTTCCTGAAAAAATCTTCTATCTTCCTAACAAAAATCAACCAAATATGAATTATGAGTTCCTCCTTGCCGCTTACTTTGCTTTGTGTATCTTGTTATTTTAAAGGTGTCGATTTCCTTCGGGCAGCAGCCTCGACGGGTGCTCGCGTATATTTGTTGACGGCAGGGAACCTAAGAAATGAAGCGTGGCCCAGAGATATTCTGGAAGACATCTTTTTTGTTGATGAGAACGATGACACCAACTGGGACATGGATTCGATAGCCATGGACTTGGCTGTTTTTCTTCGCCACAATCACGTGGATCGTTTTATCGCCTTGGATGACTTTGATGTGGAGCGCGTTGCCTTTCTACGTGAGGTATTCCGAGTCCCGGGTATGGGTAGCACGACGGCGCGTTACTTCAGGGATAAGCTTGCCATGCGAATGAAGGCCGCCGAACACGGTATTCCCATTCCACCTTTTACCGCTACATTTAATGACGAAGCGATCAACGCTTACGCCGCTCAACACGAAGCCCCCTGGCTTGTCAAACCACGTTCGCAGGCTTCGGCTGTGGGCATCCAAAAAGTAAGCTCACACGCCGAGCTTTGGGAGAAAATTCATTTGCTCGAAAGTTATCGCCACGAACACCTCATCGAAAAATTCTCGCCCGGCACTGTCTATCACGTAGATGCCATTACACTAAAAGGCAAAACATTGTTCAGTATCGCTTCGGAGTATCTGGATACGCCGATGAGCGTGGTTTACGGGGGAGGTATTTTTCGTTCGCAGACATTGGAACGCGGCTCGGCGGAGGAAAAAGCCCTTCAAAAGCTCAACAAAAAGGTGCTGCAGTCCTTCGGGATGGTAAATGGTGTCTCGCATTCGGAGTTTATTCGTTCCGAAGCCACAGGAGAATATCTTTTTTTGGAGACCTCAGCACGAGTTTGCGGGGCGCACTTAGCAGAAATGGTAGAAGCCGCCTCAGGGATTAACCTCTGGCGCGAGTGGGCAAAGCTGGAAATCGCCATCGCCCGAAAGGAAGCGTACAAACTTCCCGAAGTGCAGGAAAGTCATGGGGGAATTATTTCTAGCCTAAGCCGTTTTGAGTCCCCCGAAATGAATAGTTTTAATGCCGAGGAAGTCTGGTGGACACTTCGGAAAAAGTATCACATCGGGCTGGTCTTGCAGTCCGAAAATAGAGTGCGAGTACGAGAATTACTTGACGAGTACGCCGATAGAATCGCGGCAGATTTTCATGCGAAACTTCAAGAGTAAAGCATAACTAAAAATGACTTTTACCATATAGAGCAAAACACAATAGAATTATGGAAGATAAACTCATCAAATACGAAAAAATAATTCTTACGCTTCTTGAAGAATTTGCTGAGGCTCGGAGTAATGAAATCAAACAAGCTAGTGCAGTTGCCGATACAAAGCGAAAGCATTATCAACTCCTAAATATTGGTTGGCAAGGTACGAGTTATCTCTTTTATGTGAGTTGCCACTTTAGTATTAATGACGGCAAAGTCTGAATTCAAGAAAACCGCACAGATATTGTCTTAGCCGATGAACTTATGGAACGTAGTATTCCCAAATCAGATATTGTGCTGGGCTTGAAGCATCCAAACGTCAGAGCACATACAAGGTTTGCGGTCACATAAAACTACCACTTTCTAGCTTAGTTCTAAGAACAAAACGCTGAGAACTGTGTAGTTCTATCAACTTTTTACACGAAACACACATTATGAAAGGTCAACAGCACGTACAAGCCTACAATGACTTTATGAATACTATCGTGATGCGAAATCCAGGAGAGCCTGAATTTGTGCAGGCGGTAGCAGAGGTCGCACAGGTGATTATCCCTTACACCGAAGTTCCCGAACGTCAGCACTACAAGGAAGCTAAAATGCTCGCTCGCATCGCCGAACCTGAACGCGCATTCGTATTCCGTGTGCCTTGGATAGACAATAATGGAGAAATTCACGTCAACCGAGGTTATCGTATCCACATGAACAGTGCTATCGGCCCCTACAAAGGTGGCTTACGGTTTCATCCTTCAGTCAACTTGGGCATTTTTAAGTTTTTGGCTTTCGAGCAGGTATTCAAAAATAGCCTGACTACTTTACCACTCGGCGCAGGAAAAGGCGGCTCTAATTTTGATCCCAAAGGACGCTCCGAGTCAGAAGTTATGCGGTTTTGTCAAAGCTTTATGACTGAACTCAGCAAATATATTGGCTCAGATACCGATATTCCCGCTGGTGATATCGGGGTAGGGAGCCGTGAAATTGGATACCTTTTTGGGCATTACAAGCGCATGAAAGGAACATTTACGGGAGTTTTGACAGGAAAAGGCTTGAGTTATGGTGGTAGCTTGATCCGAACAGAAGCGACTGGCTATGGCTCGGTTTATTTTTCGCAAGAAGTACTAAAGCACAAAGACGAGGGACTGGAGGGAAAAGTTTGTGTGGTGTCAGGATCGGGGAATGTGGCTCAGTACACTGCCGAAAAGCTCATTCAGTTAGGCGCAAAAGTAGTTGCCCTATCAGACTCGGGCGGAGCGATTTACGACAAGGCTGGCATTGATGAGGAAAAGTTAGCGTTTGTCAAAGACCTAAAAGAAAATCGACGAGGACGCATCTCGGAATATGCCGAAAAATTTAGTGGGGTTGAGTATTACGAAGGCAAAAACCCTTGGGGGATCAAATGCGATTTGGCGTACCCTTCGGCTACCCAAAACGAACTTGATGAGGACGACGCAAAAGCCTTGGTCAAGAATGGATGTCAGGGTGTTTTTGAAGGTGCAAATATGCCTTGTACGCCCGCTGCCGTACGCGTGCTGGAAGAAGCTAAGGTAAGCTACGGACCTGGAAAAGCCTGTAATGCGGGTGGCGTGGCTACCTCAGGGCTTGAAATGGCGCAAAACTCCGCCCGCATGAGCTGGACGCGCGAGAAAGTCGATAAACGCCTCAAAGAGATTATGCAGCAAATTCACGGGAAGTGCATGGAGTACGGACAGGACGAAAAAACAGGGCACGTGGATTATGTGCGAGGAGCAAATATTGCTGGCTTTGTAAAAGTCGCCGATGCAATGCTGGCGCAAGGAGCAGTTTAATTTAAACGCTTCATCACCTCACGGCGGATGTTGTTGTACAGCACTAGCGGTTCCATCGTCCGCCATTCGAGGCAGTCAAAACGTCCTCCCGAGATCAAATACATGTCCAGATTAAAGTTGGACATTTCGTCCAAGACAAACTCTCGGAAGTTCAGGGCAACCACCCAACCGTCTTCGTCAAGCTCATCAAACCATTCTTCGTAGTAACAATCATCGGAGCCATGGAAATTGAGGATGTTTTCACCGATCAGAATAAACTGCGAAATACCATTTTGGAGCAGGCGATCCACCACATAATTTTTGAGGTACATGATGTCGTTGTGAAGTGTATCGTTCCACTCACCAATCAACTCCAGAACGCAAAACCGTCGGGTGTAATCCGTGTAAAGGAGTTTGACATAAAGTGTCTCTGAGCCGATAGACTCCCACTCTGGATGGATAAAATAGCCATAAATATCATTCAAAACTTCGGGCAACTGGCTCTCATAGAAGGGCGAGCGTGCGTCAATGTGTGCTTGATAGTGATGTTCCCAACGGTGGAAAGGAGCAATAGTGTGCATGATAGGGTTTGTTACTTTTTTTGCCAAACGGAAGTAAGAAGGGGCTTGTTTGTTTTTTGGCAAAAGTTCTTAACCCAAAAAACACCCTGAACGCCTTTAACTAAAGACCCTCAGGGTGTTTTTCTCTTTGAGCTAAAAGCCCGCGTTATTTAGACCATTTGATCGTACAACCGACCGCAGGAACTTCTTTTTTGTTTACTACTTTTCCTGCCAAAAGGCTGTTAACGGCATCAGCAACGTAATGCTTTTTTGCCCCTTCTGGATCACGTGCACTATCGTCGATAGCCCCGATAAACTCTACACTCATGCCCCCTTCCTCTTTATTGAGTACATAGACATGAGGTGTTTTGGTCGCACCAAATGCGTGTGCTACACTTTGGTCGTCGTCAGCGAGGTACGGAAATGGGTATTCCTTTATTTCTACGATTTTCTTCATGTTCTCGAACGAGTCATCCGCCACGGTCTCTGTGTTTGGGTTAATGGCGATAACAGGAAACCCTTTATCGCGAAACTGCTTATCAAGCTCAATGATACGCTGCTCATAAGCTTTTGCAAACGGACAATGAATACACGTAAAAATGACGACAGCCCCTTTCTGATTGGCAGTGTAGTCGGCGAAATTAAGCATTTTGTCATCCACATTTTTAAGCTCAAAGTTGGCAACTATATCACCAATCTCGTACCCGCCCTTCACTACGGGTCGAGTCTTTTCGTCGTTGTCTTTAAGAACAACAAAGGATGATAAAGCAAAAACACTGAAGATAAGTGCTGCCAGGATTACTTTTTTAATAGACATAATTCAGATTTGGTTTTTGGTTAAAGCGTTGATTGGATGAGTTTTTCGAGTTCTTCTTTGCTAAACTCTTGTTCATGAAATTCTCGAATATCACGAGATTTATTTACGATCAAAGTAGCTGGAATCGCCCCACTCCATGCCGGACTGACTTTGGGCATCCAGTGCTCCGTATTGGTTTCATCAAGCAAAACGACTTCCGATTTTATTCCTTTACGCTCCACAAAAGGTTCTACTCTTGTTTCAAGCTGATCAGGAAAATCCAGAGATACAAAGAGTAGCTCTACCTCCTTGTCGGCATACTCTTGTGCAAGCTCCTCAAAATGAGGCATCTCTGCTACACACGGACGACACCATGTTGCCCAGAAGTTGACAATTCGCACCTTATCATCGCCCTGACTCGTAAAAGCTTCGAGGTCTTCAATTTTTATTTTTTTTACGGTTTGCCCTACTGCCTGCATCCCAAAAAATAAAGCAGATGAAAGTAAAACAACGAGAAATTTAATTCGCATCATCAAAAATGTTGATTTGTACTTGTAACGCAATACATCAAGTAAACTTTGGTAAAAAACGTTGGATTAACCCTAGTTTAACAGCGCGGGCTTTAGTGCCAGTAACGCACCACGCGCGTTCGGTTAAGTACACCATCTTCACTGTTTGTCAAGACAGCAAGTGTACGAACGACCATAAAAACGGTAGTTAGCATAGCAATTAGCCCGCCCGTCACGACAAAAAAGTATTGAATCAAGTCCGATCCTCTCGTCAGTATAGAGGCGTAAGCGAACAAATGCCCATAAGAAAGAAAAAGTCCCAACAAAAAGTTACGGCGAAAGGACTCTCGCCATGTACAAGCCTGCCCTGTTTGGGTATTGAGTGTTTGAAGTCCCATCCATGTTTTGCCGATGCTACGCCCGTTATCCAGCCCGTCTCGGAACCAAAAATAAATCCCCGCCATAGGTAAGATAAAGAAAATACTCGCCAACAAACCCACCAAGCCGTCGATTAACAACGCTATGCCACGCTGCCAGAAGGGAGCGCGTTCGAGGGACTTTGCCCCAATAACAAACCGCTTTTTATTCTTTTTGAGCGTCAGAGACCGAACGTCAGGAATAGCAGGAAGCGTGCGGCTCTGATAGCAATGCTTTCCCCCGAGGTACTCCCAGGTTTCTACCAAAAATGCAGATTGACAACCCGCACAGATGACAATTTCATCACCCGCCTCCAAAAACTCACCCGTTACGGGATCCTCTCGTTCCTGTTCAATAAATTCGAGATGTTCTTTTGGGTCGAGCCGGTGAGTGTAAAGCCGCATGATTAAATTAGTTGTACACGTTGCAAAAAAGCTGTCAAAAACGAGTGGTAAGGTCTTTGAACACTTTTTATTATGCACAAAGAACGTTCTAAGGTACTTTTTCGTTCCTCATAAAAATACACAAACTGATTAAAATGATGCCTTATCGACTGCTTATTTCTTTCTTTTTATTCTTTCCTTCCTTTTCGTGGGGGCAAGACACACCTTCTGTACTCCTCCAAACAAACTTGGCGGAAGCGGAAAACCTGTCTGCCAAAGAAAAAAGCCAACTTTCTGATGTATTTTACGAGGCTCTCCGCGCCAAAGTAGATCAACTCGAAACGCAGATTTTTTATCGGCAAGCCGACCAGTACGACACGTTTAACAGTTTACTCGTTTATTCCGAAAAAATGGTGGAGTGGAATCCAGAAAACCTCCAGAAACAGCTACTTAATGGTCAAATATGGCGTTACTCCGGCGACTTTCTTAATGCTGAAACGTCCTACCTAAACGCACTAGAATTACTCAAAAAGCAGCCGCCAAAACCTGAGTATGCCCAGATTTATTTGGAAATATCTGTACTAAAGTCCGTTATTTCGGGAAACGCAGAAGATGCACTGGAAATCTTGGCAGAAGGAATGGAGTACCTCAAAGGCTTTGAGGAGAGTAAGCCCTACCAGCTACTGGAAAGTCGCCGACTGGACCTGTTGACTCGATCGCCCGAACGCCGCCTCGAGACCGAAGCGACCCTCCGTGAGACCATCAAAAATCAGCCTGATGCCCTGAACTTACAACTGATGCAAGCACGGTTTTATGAAAACGTTGACACTCAAAAAGCGCGTTTATTGTATCAGAAGTTAACGGAAAAAGAGAATGCGCCTTACATTGCTTATTTTAGCTTCGCTAAGTTTTTGGCAACACAAGCCCAGAAGCATGAAACAGCCATCTCGCGCACTTCCAATTCAGATGAAATCCGTGCCTTGCAAGCTGACGCTAAGCGAACGTACACCGAGGCCGTCACAATTTTAGAGCAAGCTCTTCCAAAAGCCGACCAACCCAAAATAGTCTTGGAAGCCCTTATCGGAAACTGTAAAAAAGCGGGGCTAGCAGAAAAAGCAGCAAAATACGGGAAGCGGCTAAAGGAGCTATGACATGCGTAAAGCCACCCGTAGAACCTTTGAGAAGTCGCCACCAAGGGTGGTTATCCTTCTGACTTTACTGGTTTTCCCAACAGCGTCTTTTCCAGACCTAGCAATGGATGTTTAATTAAGCGATAAACGGAAGTTAATAAGGTGAAAAAGGTATAGAAAATCAGAAAATATTTATTTAAATGAATAAATTTTCATTTATTTGTAAGTAAATCCAGATGCAACTACAATGAAAAATATTTCATGGATTTTGGGGATGCTCACCCTAGTCACTTCATGCGGCGAACAAACCAGAGAGCAAAACACCACTGTAGAGCTTGCCATAGCGGACTCAGACCAAATATCCGACGGATTTAATTTGCTGTAAACGAACTGCTTTGCCTGTCATAGTCCCAACGCCTCGGCGGAAAACCGAATTGCCCCACCGATGATCGCGATCAAAAAGCATTATGTGGAAGAAAATACTTCGTTCGAGGCCTTTCAGGCGGACTTTTCCACCTTTTTAAAAAACCCTTCCGAGGAAAACTCCAAGATGCCGGGCGCAGTAAGGCGTTTTGGAGTTATGCCGAAGTTGAACTTAACAGACGAGGAGATTGAAAAAATCGCTTTGTACATCTACAACAACGAACTTGAAAAACCCGATTGGTTTGAAAAACACTACCAAAAAGAAAAGGCGCACCATAGCCAAAAAGCAAAGGCAGGAAAATCTCCTTTGGAGCTAGGCAAGCAAATCGCGATGCAAACCAAAGGCATACTGGGTAGTAACCTCAAACAAGCCATCAATACCGAAGGCACGGAGGGTGCCTTATCGTTCTGCTCGCTCAAAGCGATTCCATTGACAGATAGCATGGCCGTTTCTTTGAACGCGGCTATCAAACGGGTTTCGGACAAAAATAGAAACCCACAAAATCAAGCTAATAGCGCAGAGCTAGCTTACATCGAAACCGCTAAAACCGCCCTAGCTAATGAGCAGCCCGTAAAACCTCAAGTCACCAAAACGCTGCTCGGACATCTGGCTTACTATCCAATTATTTCAAACACGAGGTGTCTGCAATGCCATGGTAAACCCCAAAAGGACGTTAAGCCCGCAGTTTATACCAAAATTAAACAGCTTTATCCCAATGATAAAGCAGTTGGCTACAAGTCGAATGAGCTACGTGGTATTTGGGTTATTGAAATGAAGAATAAAAAATAAACACTTCACGTGGAAATAAAGAAAAGCTCAACTTATTTATTTCAGTTAACAATCTTGGTTCTAAAACGTATATTGAAAATATGGATGTAGAAATTTTATCGAGAGTCCAATTCGCATTTACGGTTGCCTTCCATTACATCTACCCGCCGCTCAGTATCGGGATCGGGTTATTACTGGTTATCTTTGAAGGGATTTTCTTACGGACAGGTAACAAAGAGTGGGAACGACTCACCCGATTTTGGATCAAAATATTTGCCCTCACCTTCGGTATTGGAGTAGCAACGGGGATTGTCATGGAATTTGAGTTTGGAACCAACTGGGCCACCTATTCTCGGTATGTGGGCGATGTTTTTGGTAGTGCACTGGCGGCAGAGGGGTTGTTTGCCTTCGCGCTTGAAAGCGGCTTTTTGGGTATCCTCTTGTTTGGCTGGAACCGCGTCTCTCCAACGGTTCATTTCATCTCAACTCTTGGGGTATTCTTTGACAGTATGTTTTCAGCAGTCTGGATTGTCGTTGCTAACAGTTGGCAGCAGACACCCGCTGGGTATCATATTGTGGGAGAAGGAATGCGCGCACGCGCAGAGATCACCGACTTCTGGGCGATGGTCTTTAATCCCTCAAGCATTGAGCGGCTTACACACGTCTGGATTGGAGCCTTTTTGGCGGGAGCGTTCTTGGTTTTGAGTGTTCATGCGTATTATTTATTGAAAAATAGACACATTGAGATCTCGAAGAAAGCCTTTCGGGTGGCTTTGTTTATTGCTGCCTTTTTCTCACTCGCGCAGCTATTTACGGGGCATCGCTCGGCGGAGGGAGTCGCACAGAATCAACCCCCCAAGCTCGCTGCCATGGAAGGACACTTTGATAGTCTGGCGGCTGCCGATTTGTATATTTTCGGATGGGTAGATAAAGAATCTCAGGAAGTGACGGGCTTGGGCGTACCTGGAGGACTTAGCTTTTTGCTGCATCAGGATTTTGAGACCCCGGTATTGGGACTAAACGCTTTTCCAGAAGATGAACGTCCTACGGCAATTAACGCCATCTTTCAATTTTATCATTTTATGGTCGCCATAGGGATGACCTTGATTGGAATAAGCTTACTCGGCGTGTTTCTTTTGTGGCGCAGAACGCTTTTCCAGCAAAAATGGATGTTGCGGATATTTTTCTTTGCCGTGATTTTACCTCAGCTAGCCAACCAATTTGGCTGGTATGCAGCCGAAATGGGACGGCAACCTTGGGTGGTTTATGGACTATTGAAAACCTCGGATGCCCTTTCGGCGAGCGTTACGGCCAATCAGGTTTTGTTCTCCTTAATCATGTTCACTATCGTATATGTTATCTTATTTGCCTTGTTTATTTATCTGCTAAACAAGAAAATCAAGCACGGCCCGGCTGGTGAGGATGCTGACGATACGCTACTTCATCGTCCGCTCCAAAAGAGTATGGCTCCAAAAAAGTAAAGTAATTATGGAAACGTTTTTAGGAATTGATTACCCTACACTCTGGTTTTTGGTGGTGGGTGCTACATTCTCGGGATACGCAATACTGGATGGCTTCGATCTGGGCGCAGGTGCCTTGCACTTATTTTTCAAAAAAGATGTAAGCCGCAGAATTGCCCTAAATGCCGTTGGTCCGGTGTGGGACGGCAACGAAGTCTGGCTGGTGATCGGTGGGGGGACGCTATTTGCTGGCTTTCCCGTCTTGTACGGTACGCTTTTATCTGCGATGTACATTCCGTTTATGCTATTTTTGTTGTTCATTATTCT
>CAZNAK010000045.1:0-10521 GCA_964570645.1 uncultured Cytophagales bacterium
GCCCGATGCCGTCAGACTCACGCTCTCCCCGATACAAATTACCGGACTACTTGTAGTTACAGTTAAAGAAGAAACAGGATTAACCTGAATTGTTGCACTTGTGGAGGCCTGCCCTCCTGTTGATGCCACCGTCACTGTGACAGAATATGCGGTAAGTGCTGCAGATGGAGATACTGTGATGATGGAGCTAGTCGCGCCAGTGCTCCAGAGGAAGCTGCTATATCCAAAGGTTGACGCTAGGGTAAGTCCGACAGAATCTCCTGCGCAGATTACTCCATCATTATTTACTGAACCTGAGCGTTCGATAAATACAATGGTCGGGGTACAGGATTGCCCTTGTGGCACGAAGGTAGCTGAGGCGGAACATCCCCCTGTGTCGTTGACCGTTATTGTGTAAGTCGTTGCGGGTGCTATTGCCGTCAGGTCCTCTGTGGTTGCTGTGGATGACCCACTCCATTGATACGTGTATGCACCTGTTCCTCCCACAACGGTCACATCAATGTCTGCACCCGCCGAGCCGCAGAGTGCATCGGTTACTGTTGCGGAAATTGTCAATTCGGCAGGAGGTAAAACAAAGGTCTGCGTGTTGGCACAGCCATTCGTACCTGTTACTGTCACAGTATATGATCCTGAGGAAAGTCCTGAAATATCTTCTGTGGTTGCACTGTTGCTCCAAGCAATAGAAACTTGAGGCATAAGAAAGCTTTCTAACTGCATGGAAATAAAATCCCCACCACAAAGGCTTTGATTTACTGCTGTGGTAGCATTGGCGTTGAACGTGATTATTCCATCAGCCTGCCAAGTAGTCAACTGACTAGCCGAAACTGGAATAACCAATGTAAATACTGTGTTACACTGGTCAGCAAAACTGCCTGAAGCACCCAACGAACCTAAGAGATTTCCGTTTTCATCAAATATCTCATATTCCTCTGTGGTCAAGTCCAGATCACCAAAAGCCGTTACGGTCAAGGTTGCCGAGCTGATAATTGGAGGCGTGAAGTTAAAGACATTATTGGACGTTAATAGCCCGTTTGTATTGTTGTAGGTCTGACTGACACTGTAATTTATACTTTGTGTCGTCCCGCTAATGTCTAAATCGATTGCGCCATCTGTGGCAGCATTACAGGTTGGATTAACAACCGAGCTTACCGAGACAGCAGGTATTGGATCAGTTACGATTCCTAAACTTGCCGTTGCTTGGCAGCCATTGGCTCCCGTACCCGTAACCGTGTAAAGCGATGAGGTAGTGGGCGAAACCGTTGTGTTTGCCGTCATTGCGCCTGTGCTCCACTCATAGCTCACAGAAGTTCCAGATGCACTTACGTTTACAGGTGTTCCTGCACAAACAAAAGTCGCCGACTGCGTTACGGTTACAACTGGTGAGGGAAGTGCCTCTGGAATAAAATAAGTTTGTGTTTCGGAACAGCTCGCGCCTAAGTCATTGATGACGACTGTAAATGTATCACTAGGCAGGCTGTCTAAATCTTCTGTGGTTTCGCCGTTACTCCATTGGAAAGAGTAGTTTCCTGTTCCGCCTGTCACGGTAATATCAATCGAGCCATCTAAATCACTTGAACAGGTCGCCGTAGAAGTTACCGCTGTTACGACAAGTGGTGGCGGGTCAATTAGCGTAGTAGTAAAGCTGGAAGAGCAACCTGGTGCGGTCTCGGCAACTAAAGTATAAGTCCCCGCCCCAAGTCCTGAAATATCTTCGGTTGTTGCACTGTTACTCCAGGTAAGATTTAGAGCGTTAACCCCATTACTTTCAAGAATAATTTCGATAAAGTCTTCTTCACCACAAAAATTATTAATCTCCGTAGAGGGTTGTGCCTCAAAAGTAATTACGCCGTCAGCCTGCCATGCGGCAAGTTGAGCAGCGGTCACAGTTATCGAGATTGAAGTTGCAGGCGTACCGCACTGCTGCCCTCCTGAGGGGCCTCCAACCTGCCCAATTGAGTTTCCTCCTTCATCAATAATATCGAAAAATTCAGATGTCAAGTCTAAGTCACCCTGAGCGGTAATAAAAAGTGTCGCTCCACTGAGTGGGTTTGGCGGCGTGAAGTTAAAGATATTTGTCCCCGGACTAAAGCTGAGTACATTGGTCGCGCCTGGATCATCTGAAAAGCGAATACTATCCCGATAAGCAAAGTTTCCTGCTACTGAAATATTGAGATCAATTAAACCCGTGGGCGCACCGTTACAGCTTGGATTTACGACTTGACTCACTGAAATGGTTGGACGAGAGAAGACAACAACTGTTTCGGTATATCTCGAATCGCACCCATTTGCATCAATGACATCAACGAAATAGGCAGTCGTTTGTGTGGGCGATTGCTGAATAGACGGCCCTGAGTCCCCTGTACTCCAAGCATACGTCACCCCACCAGTTGCATTTAGCGTGATCGTTCCTGACTCACAAAACGCGGTCGGAGATAAAGATATGGTACCGCTAGGTCGCTGATTGACCGTGATTGTTGCACCTGTGGTGGCTCGACAGCCGTTTATATCAGTTACCAAAACATTGTAACCTGTCGTCTGCGTAGGTGCCACTGAAGGGGTAGAAGAGGTAGAAAAAGTAGAAGTAGAGGAGTTTGTAGTCCAAGCATAAGATACACCACCCGCTACCAGTAGGTTTACTGTGTCTCCCGAGCAAGTCGTTGCAGGGGCACCAAACAGAAAGGGAACGGGGGCAGGGTTCACCGTTACGGAAGTAAAAACCGTACAAGTAGCTCCACTTGCCAGCGTACCCGTTACATCGACAACGTATGTGCCCGGCGTAGTAAATACGTGTGTAGTGACTCCCGTTGAAGTTGTGGTAGTTCCGTCACCAAAGTCCCAGTTAGAAGATAAGCCTGGTATTACTTGTATATTATCTAGCCCCCAGTTGTCGCAGCATGACCCAGAGGAGTTAAACTGTATCCAGCGAACAATAACATTATTGGTTTGCGCACCAGGTGGAATCGGAACATTTATCGTTTGCCATGCTCCCGTAAAGCCTGCGGAAGCGGGGGTTTCGGGTTCCCAATACTCAATGGGTATAAATGTAGCACCACCATCAATAGAATACTCCAACGTTACTCCCTCATCAGGAAGGTCAGGTCCCTCGCAAGGCGAAGCTCCCCCTTGGACAGAATAGGAAATATCAAAGGTAATTTGTCCTCCGTTAGATAGATCAATAGGGCTTGTCTCGACAAAAGGTGTCGCACCTGCCGCCGCCGTACTTGCCCAATAAAAAGGATCATTATTCGGAGAGGGTCCCGCACATGGTACATTACTCACCGTAAAGCTTGCTCCCGTTGACCAGCCCGGTGGCAATGCTCCAGAGTTAAAATCAAATGAAGTCCCTCCTGAAGAAACAATGAACCGGATGGAATCACCCACACAGACATCTGAATTAGCACCTGTTGGACTTTGATAAAAAACTTGACAAACTTGTGCCTGCGCACCCCAAGAGAAAGAAAACAGCATTCCGCACAAAAAGAGCCACAGGGCCTTATTTACATTGTAGTCATTGACCATAAAACGATGTTGTTGATAATGATAAAAATATCTAGCTTATTAAGACTAAGGAAGGAGAAACCAAGTACGATTTTGTTAAGCTAAACTCAATATACTTTACGCAAAACTTAACCACAAGAAAAACTCCATTTTAGAATAAAATATTGCATGATTTTAATTTACGTCAATATTTTCTTTTTCGAAAAATCAATTTTCACACTTCTTTGTTATTAACTTAGATATTTTTTTACGTTAAATTAAAATTAATCAACAAATTATGGCACTTTTCGACCTAGACATGATTAAACAGGTTTATGGGCGAATGAAATCGCGCGTAGACAAAGAAAGGGAAGTTGTTGGAAAACCACTCACTTTGACCGAAAAAATTCTTTACGCACACCTCTATGATGGAGAAGCAACCGAAGCGTACAGACGCGGAAAAGACTACGTTAACTTTGCTCCAGATCGTGTAGCTATGCAAGATGCAACAGCACAGATGGCCGTCTTACAGTTCATGCAGTCGGGAAAGGATCAAGTTGCTGTTCCTTCAACTGTACATTGCGATCATCTGATTCTGGCAGAAACAGGAGCAGCCGCTGACCTCAAACGCGCTAACGATGTCAATAAAGAAGTTTATGATTTTCTAGCTTCAGCCTCCAACAAGTACGGCATCGGCTTCTGGAAGCCAGGAGCGGGAATTATCCATCAAGTCGTTCTTGAAAACTAC
The DNA here is from genome assembly GCA_964570645.1 of uncultured Cytophagales bacterium. Lineage (GTDB taxonomy): Bacteria > Bacteroidota > Bacteroidia > Cytophagales > Bernardetiaceae > DAISIL01. The sequence goes on from CAZNAK010000045.1 coordinate 4,226, forward strand.
GCTTTCCCGGGTGGAATGATGATCGGAACAGACTCACACACCCCCAATGCGGGCGGCTTGGGTATGATCGCTATCGGCGTAGGAGGCGCAGATGCCGTGGACGTAATGGCAGGAATGCCTTGGGAACTAAAGTTTCCAAAGCTCATTGGTGTAAAACTTACCGGAAAACTCAGTGGATGGGCTTCGGCAAAAGATGTAATCCTCAAGGTCGCGGGTATCCTGACCGTAAAGGGTGGTACAGGCGCGATTGTCGAATATTTTGGTGAAGGTGCAGATGCGCTTTCGGCAACGGGAAAAGGTACGATTTGTAACATGGGCGCAGAAATCGGGGCGACTACTTCACTTTTTGCTTACGGAAACAAAATGAAAGCCTACCTTGAAGCTACCGAACGCAAGGAAGTAGCAGAGGCGGCTGAGGAATATCGCGAGTACCTCCGTCCTGACCAAGAAGTTTATGACAATCCAGAAAAGTATTACGATCAGTTGATCGAAATTAACCTCTCGGAGTTAGAGCCACATATTAACGGCCCTTATACACCCGATTTAGCTTGGCCACTTTCCAAGTTTGCCGCGGCAGTCAAAGAAAATAACTATCCACAGAAGTTGGAGGTAGGTCTGATTGGTTCTTGCACCAACTCATCTTACGAAGATCTCACCCGTGCAGCCTCCGTAGCGCAGCAGGCAGTGGACAAAAAACTTAAAGTGCGTTCCGAGTTTACCGTAACGCCAGGTTCAGAGATGGTTCGTTTTACGGCCGAACGTGATGGCTTACTAAATACCTTTGAAGGAATCGGTGGCGTGATTCTGGCAAATGCCTGCGGCCCGTGCATCGGGCAATGGGCACGTCATACCGACGACCCAAATCGTGCTAACTCGATCATTACTTCTTTTAATCGAAACTTCTCGAAACGAAACGACGGTAACCCGCAAACCCGCTCTTTTGTCGCTTCTCCAGAAGTTGTGACGGCAATGGCGATTGCAGGTGACCTGACCTTTAACCCAATGACTGATACCCTCGAAAATGAAAATGGCGAAAAGATAAAACTCGAAGAGCCTGCGGGTATTGAACTGCCCGTCAGAGGTTTTGGCGTGGAAGATGCTGGCTACCAGCCTCCCGCCGAAGATGGCAGTAACATCAATGTAGTCGTCAGCCCAGAGTCAGAACGCTTACAGCTACTCAATCCAGATGACTTTTTCCCGTGGGAAGGAACCGATATTACGGGTGCGAAGGTCTTGCTCAAAGCGTACGGAAAGTGTACAACGGATCATATTTCGATGGCAGGCCCGTGGTTGCGTTTCCGTGGTCACCTCGAAAATATTTCGGATAACTGCTTTATCGGTGCCGTTAATGCCTTCAACAAAGAGACAAACAATATCAAAAATCAACTCACCGGCGAGTACGGCGAAGTTCCTGCGGTAGGGAAAGCTTACAAAGCAGCAGGTATTGATTCTGTGGTTTTTGGCGACGAAAACTACGGTGAAGGGTCCTCTCGCGAACACGCTGCCATGGAGCCACGTTTCCTGCGAGTACGCGCTGTCATTGTTCGTTCTTTTGCACGTATCCACGAGACAAACCTCAAAAAACAGGGTGTCTTGGCACTTACATTTGCCGACAAAGCGGACTACGATAACGTTCAGGAGGACGACGCAGTGGACATTCTTGGCCTAACCGAGTTTACAGAAGGGAAGCCCCTGACGCTACGTCTGACACACAAAGACGGTACAACGGATGAATTTGACGTGAATCATACCTACAACGCAGCCCAAATTAAGTGGTTCGAGCACGGCTCTGCTTTAAACCTGATTCGGGCGAGGCAAGCTAATTAATAATTAACCAGCTCGAACGACTAAACCCCTCAAAGGCAATAACAACCCTTGAGGGGCTTTTTTGTGCGAGTAATTGGTTAAAAAACCAAATAAATTCAGATATTTGTTAGTTCACATTTACACGCTAATAAATCAAACCGCAAACCCATATGAGCAAATATGCTGAATATCTCAATGAGATTGAAGAACGAAAAGCGCAGGGGCTTCATCCGAAGCCAATTGACGAAGCTGACCTGCTGAGCGAGATTATCGCGCAGATTAGAGACACAACTCACGAACATCGAGAGGACTCTCTTCACTTTTTTATCTATAATACCCTTCCAGGAACCACGAGTGCGGCGAGCGTAAAAGCAGCATTTTTGAAAGAAATTATCCTTGGACAGGCTACGATAAAGGAAATTTCTCCTGAATTTGCCTTCGAGCAGCTCTCGCATATGAAAGGCGGCCCTTCTGTTAGTGTCCTTCTTGACCTCGCTCTGGGAGATGATAAAAGTATCGCCGAAGCCACCGCAAAAGTCCTCAAAACGCAGGTCTTCCTGTACGAAGCCGACATGGAACGTCTCGAAAACGCCATGAAACAAGGCAACACCATCGCCAAGGACATCCTCGAAAGCTACGCTAAAGCCGAGTTTTTTACTAAACTCCCCGAAGTCGAGGAAGAAATTAAGGTAGTCACTTACATTGCAGGAGTAGGAGATATTTCGACAGATTTACTTTCGCCGGGTAGTGACGCGCACTCACGCTCTGACCGCGAACTGCACGGACAATGTATGTTTGAGCACGACAAAACGCGTCAGCAGGAGCTTTTGGCACTCAAAGAAAAACATCCCGACAAGCGTGTGATGCTCGTTGCCGAAAAAGGCACAATGGGTGTAGGCTCCTCGCGGATGTCTGGCGTAAATAACGTCGCACTTTGGATCGGAAAACAGGCAAGCCCTTACGTGCCGTTCATCAATATTGCCCCTGTTGTGGCGGGTACAAATGGTATTTCACCAATCTTCTTAACGACCGTTGGCGTAACGGGCGGCATCGGTGTTGACCTCAAGAACTGGGTAAAGCAGTTCGACGAGAACGGAAACCTGATCGTCGATGAGGAGGATGAACCTGTCCTTAAGCAGACGTACTCTGTGGCTACGGGAACGGTGCTCACGATCAACACAAAGACCAAAAAGCTCTACGACGAAGCGGGTAAAGAACTTATTGACATTTCGAGTTCGCTTACACCACAAAAAATGGAGTTTATGCGTGCAGGTGGTTCCTATGCAGTCGTCTTTGGTAAAAAACTGCAAACTTTTGCTGCCGAAGCACTCAGAATTGATCTGCCTCCCGTTTTTGCACCTTTCAAAGAAGTATCACACAAAGGGCAAGGACTTACGGCAGTAGAAAAAATCTTTAATAAAAACGCTGTGGGAACCTCGGGGGCAAGGCTTCATGCGGGTTCGTATGTACGCGCACAAGTCAATATCGTAGGGTCTCAGGACACGACGGGCTTGATGACCTCGCAGGAACTTGAGATGATGGCCGCAACGGTGATTTCTCCAATCATCGATGGTGCGTATCAATCGGGTTGTCATACGGCATCAGTTTGGGACTTGAAGGCACAGAAAAACACGCCGAAGCTAATGAAGTTTATGAACGACTTCGGACTTATTACGGGACGCGACCCAAAAGGAAAGTATCATGCCATGACCGACGTGATCCATAAAGTACTCAACGACATCACGGTGGATGACCGGGCAATCATTATAGGCGGAGATTCGCATACCCGAATGTCCAAAGGAGTGGCTTTTGGTGCCGACTCGGGTACAGTAGCGCTTGCGCTAGCCACAGGAGAGGCTTCAATGCCAATTCCGGAGTCGGTAAAGGTCACCTTTAAAGGTAAAATGAAGGAGCACATGGATTTTCGTGATGTCGTTCATGCTACACAATCTCAGATGCTCAAGCACTTTAAGGGCGAAAATGTGTTCCAAGGACGTGTCATCGAGGTACATATCGGAACCTTACTTGCCGATCAGGCCTTTACCTTCACGGATTGGACAGCGGAGATGAAAGCCAAAGCCTCTATCTGTATTTCGCAGCCAGAAACCCTCATTCAGTCACTCGAAATTGCCAGATCACGTATTCAAACAATGATCGCCAAGGGCATGGACAACGAAAAACAAGTCCTTCAAGGGCTTATTGACCGGGCTAATCGCCGGATTGAGGAGATACAATCAGGTAAAAAGCCACCGCTCGCACCAGACGAAGACGCAGAATATTACGCAGAGTTTACTGTTGACCTTGATGCCATTGACGAGCCAATGATTGCGGATCCAGACGTAAATAACGAAGACGTTTCTAAGCGATACACCCACGATACCATCCGTGAGCTTTCTTACTACGGCGGCGACAAACACGTAGATCTGGGCTTTGTTGGCTCTTGTATGGTGCATAAGGGCGATATGAAAATCGTTTCTAAAATGCTCCGAAACTTGGAAGAAAAATACGGAAAGGTAGAATTTAAGGCACCGCTTGTCGTGACAGCACCTACCTATAACATCATCGAAGAACTCAAAGAAGAGGGCGACTGGGAGATGTTACAGAAATATTCAGGCTTCGAGTTTGATGATAACGCACCCAAGAATGTTGCTCGTACCGAGTACGATAATATTTTGTATTTGGAGCGTCCGGGCTGTAACCTCTGTATGGGTAACCAAGAGAAAGCCGAGAAAGGAGATACGGTGATGGCGACCTCTACACGTTTGTTCCAGGGGCGTGTCGTGAAAGACTCCGACCGCAAGAAGGGCGAGTCATTGCTGGCTTCTACGCCTGTGGTGGTCTTATCCGCCATTCTGGGCAGAACACCAACGATTGAGGAGTACAAAACTGCCGTCAACGGTATTCAACTGACGCAATTTGCCCCACCAAGCGAAAAAATGACCGCTAAGCCAGGGCATTTGTTAGCTTATTAAGGTTTATTCGTCAAACACCCCAAAAAAATTGGGGTGTTTTATTTTTATGAGCTTGATAAGCCATCAACGAACAACTTACTCTTTCGTCAGGGTGATTGGATCTTGATAAAGATCAGGGTTATCGGCGTGCTTGCGTAAGAATCGCTGCAATTCTTTTGTGGATGTCGTCAGAATGAGTCGTTCGCTTGCGTCAATTAAATGGTCAACTTTGAGTTTCTTTTTTTCTGCCATCGTGTCAAACCATTCGCCGTCAAGCTTGAATACATAAACTTTTTCCCCTTCAATGACTATTTTAGCAAACAGGTGTGCAGGGATCATGTGCTGATAGGTGTACGCATTTTGCGCTATGGTATCCATGGCGTAAGTATCCATGAACAGGTGCGTACCAATCTTACCGAAAGCAGCGGATAGGTGTGCTTCAAGTCCTTTCTCGTCTGTGTGCGTAAGGAGATACATTTTTTCTGGCTCTTCACTTTCTTCTTCTTCGGGAACCGACTCAAATTTCCACGTTTGCCCTTCTGTATCTTTCCAAGTTCCCAGTATTCTGTTTTCAAGTACAAAATCGTTCTTCTCAAATAGCGGATACAACGAGGGAACTATACATCCTGATAAAATTAGAAGCAATACAAGTGAACTTACGGTAATTCGTTTCATGGTTGTTTGGATTTGATCTTCAATCAATAAAAACACGAAACCTCCTCATCAATAGATACACTAATGAGAAGGCTTTGCATTTTATTAACTCTTCTATCTCGCCGAGGCTTGCACCACGGGAACCTCTTGCTGGCTGTTAGTATTCACTACTTTTAGACGCTCCAACGGCTCCTTTTCCGTTACAGGCTCATAAACGAGTGGTGATTGTTCCGTTCCCGTAGTGGTTTCGCGCAAAGCCAGATAAAGCTGATCTTACCTCTTTTTGAGGCTATACAAAAATACGCGTTCCCCCTTTGGAATATTTGTAAACATTGACCCGGGAGTTTCCTTAAGCCTTCCATGTTACCCCCGCAAGACGGAGTTGATCCGTGTAAAAATCATCTGAACGGGCGTTTCAGCTTCTACAAAAAGATTATCACGTTCTTCCTGAGGAACATCGTAAAAACGGTCGCAGTTAATCCAACCCATTCTTGAAACTTTGCTGATATAGCTATCATGGAGTCTAGCATTAGGCTGCGTGATCATATCCAGCTTTAACTCTCCTGACTTACTTCGTGCCGTGCGCTTCCAAGATCCACCTTCACGATAAGAATATTTATTGATCAATGCATCAATGTGTTCAGGGTTGTTCGTTCTTAAATAGTGATGGTAGCCACTATGATCCACAACTCGGATATTTCGCTGGTATTTGGTTGTTCGGATCACAGCAGAAAATAGTACGACCACGTGATCGCCTTCTTTGGTCAACTCTTTTCTGTAATCGTACTGATCTTGCATGCGCTTATACCGCTGCCAGTCGCTACCCAAACTTCTTAAAATATGGCTTTTTCCCTAAAAACAGTTTTAACTCCTCCTCTCGTAGCC
>CAZNAK010000046.1:0-10471 GCA_964570645.1 uncultured Cytophagales bacterium
TTCTTGCTCCCTTTTTGGGGAAAAGCCTGTTTTTGCATAAGCGTTTTTTTATATTGTTCACTTTAATCAATGGTATGCTATGAAAGCAAGAATACGCTTTATGAGAATTTGGCTCATTTTGCTCGCTCTGAGTTTGAGTAGCTTTTGGGTACAGGCACAAACGGATTATTATGTCAAATCGGGCAGCTCGGGAACGGGCAAGGCTCAGACTGTATCTCTGTCAGTGGGTGCGTAAACGGATTATTATGTCAAATCGGGCAGCTCGGGAACGGGCGCAAATTTTGATAACGCTTTTGGCGACTTGCAGCAAGCTCTCGCAGCAGCAACACCGGGCGACCGTATTTTTGTCGCCGCAGGCACCTACAAGCCTTCGCAGCAGTATGATTTTAGTACGGGCGCAACTTCTACGGCAGGAACTCGTTTTGCTTCCTTCAAAATCCCGAGTGGTGTGGAGGTTTATGGCGGTTTCCCCGCAGGCGCAACAGGTACAGCAGATGCAGCCGCTATTGCTGCCCGCGATTTTGCGGCAAACCCCACTATCTTGAGTGGCGACTTTAACAACGACGACAACGTAACGGGAACCGGGCAGACCCTTTCCTTTAGTGGTGTGAGTGAGAATGCCTACCACGTACTCTACACCCGCTCCCTCTCAGGAACGACCACCGTGGATGGCTTTACCGTACAGGGCGGAGCAGCTACAGGCAGTTTTCCTGACAACTACGGAGGAGGCTGGCTTAATCAAATCACTAGCTCTGGTTCTAGTACCGTCTTGAATGTCCGAAATATGGTCTTCACACACAACTCGGGTACTTCTTTCACATGGGGAGGAGGGATGTATAATGATTTACAAACACTTTGTGTGTTTGAGCTAAACATTAGCGATAGCCGTTTTATAGATAACAGTGCCTATAACGGCTCTGCATTATTTACACACAGCCGACTAGCAGCAGGTAATGGAGCCACATTCAATGTCAATCTAACAGGACTGGAGTTTAGTGGAAACAACGCTTCTAACGGTGGTGCTTACCGCCTAGAGTCCGAATATGCGGTAATCAATGCCTCGTGCAGAAATACCCAATTTCGCTCTAACTATGCTGTGGGTGGGGCAGGTGTCTCTGTGTCAGGCTATAACTCTCCTAACAGCCGAGCTAATTTTGATGCAGTGAATACCGTTTTTTGGGGGAATGTCACCACAGGTAATGCTGGGGCTATATCCATAGCGGGTAATAACTCGGTACTTAATCTAACCAACTGTACCATAGCAGCGAATCAGGCAGGAGGACCGGGTGGAGGTATTGGTACAGGTAGTAGCCCAGGTCCAATGACAATCCGAAATACCATTTTTGCTGGAAATGCCGCCCTTTCCTTCCCAAGTATTCAGGCAGGCAACGATGCCTCCAATCCTCTAAATATAGATTACTGTCTGGTACCAGATGCGGATGCAAGTGCTTTTGCTTTCCCAGGAGCGATTGTTGGCAGCAACATGATCTACGCTACGGGGCCAGGAGTTAATAACTTTTCAACGGGCGACTTGACCCTTTTCCCGACTTCAGCCGCCATCAATGCTGGCAGCAATATGGCACTTTCGGCAAGTATCACGACGGATTTGGCAGGAAATACGCGTATTGCGGACGGGACAATAGATATGGGTGCGTATGAGTTTGTCCGTCAGCCAGCTCGTGATTTCTACGTTAAAGCGACGGGCGGCAGCGACACCAACGGCGGAACCAGCTTCGACGACGCTTACGCTACCCTAGAACAAGCCCTCGGCCAAGCCGTGAATACCACCGCAGGAAGTAAGATTTATGTCGCCGCAGGCACCTACAAGCCAAGTCGGACATACGAATTCTTTACAGGTACTCCTAGTGGAAGTTCGCCCCAGCAGCTTCGCACCTTCTACATTCCTTCGGGAACAGAAGTCTATGGCAGTTTCCCCGCAGGCGCAACAGGTACAGCAGATGCAGCCGCTATTGCTGCCCGAGATTTTGCGGCAAACACGACGATCTTGAGTGGTGATTTTAACGATGATGACCAAGTTACAGGCAGTGGTCAAGCCCTTTCCATCACCCAGACATCTGATAACGCTTATCACGTGGTCTATACCCGAGCGGTTTCAAACACAACTGTTGTGGATGGCTTTACCATTCAGGGCGGAAGCACCTTCGGAGGCGCGCTTAATCAAGGGGGCGGCTGGTACAATGACGGACAACAGAACCGAGGCGCATCTAGTCCGACGGTCAGAAATTGTCGTTTCTTCGGAAATGCGGCTCAAAATGGGCCGGCTATGGCCAATGCCGGATTCAGCGGCGGTGAGGTGAACCCAACCATCGAGAACTGTATTTTTGATCGCAATATCGGACAAAACGGTGCGGGAGTTTATATCATAGCTACGAGTAGTGGTACCACGACTGCACGCATCACTAATTGTGTGTTCTCTGGCGGAGAAGCTACCGGTGATGGTGGCGGTATCTATGTGAGTGCTGGGAGTGGCACCAGTGATGTTCAGGTGGTGAATAGCCTTTTTTCAGGCAACTTCGCTAATCAAGGTGCGGCTGCCTACCATAACCAAAGTACGGGAAGCTACATCAACTGTACCTTTGTAAACAACAGCTCAAATGGTCAGGCACTACTTAACTCAGGAGGTACAGTAAGCGTTCAGAACGGTATTTTTTGGCAAAACCTAAACTCGGGCAATGCGGAATCTTCGATTGATAACTCAGGCACGACCACCGTTACGCACACGCTAGTAGGTGAGGCGGACGAAACCGCTTTTACTGGAGGTAATACGGGGCTTACCCCAGGAACTGGCATGATCTACGGACAAGATCCGCTCTTTACCTCAGGAACCTTTACCCTGCAAGGTGGCTCGCCAGCCATTGATGCTGGAAACAGTGCAGCGGTTCCTGTAAGTGCTACCGTAGATTTAGCAGGAGAGGTGCGTATTCGAGGAAATGCCGTGGATTTGGGTGCCTATGAAAGCAATATCCCTGTTATCACCCTCACGGCGAATAGTCTTGAAGAAGATGCAGGTTACAACACCATTGTCTTCACTTTTACAAGTTCGGTTACGCCAACGAGTGCGCTTTCTATCAACTTTTCCATCTCTGGAACGGCTACCTACAACCAAGATTATTACTATATCCGTGGTTCTAGTGACTTTGACGGCACAAAGGGTAGTGTTATGATCCCAGCAGGGGAAACAGGCACAGAGTTAGTCTTCCAAACAAAGCAAGACGCCATACTTGAAAGCGATGAAACTATTATCGTAACCATCGAAGAACAACCTTCTGATAACTAAAGATAATTTGAGTCGTACTTTGAAACACCTCAACTTCCGAAGTTGGGGTGTTTTTTTTGAATGAGGGCATACGCATACAACTCAGTTTGGGTATTGAATGTTGTCTGTGAAGACACAGACAACACCTAATATTGCCTTAAACAGTTATCCGAAGGTCATCCAAATCTTTTATATATCTTTAGACAACTATCTAAAGCTCATCTAACTATTTTTGAAAGGTATATACAAGAAGAAAAAGGTATCTGTTTACTCTCTTTTAACTAAAAGCTGACTGAATGGCTGTTTTGATGGTTTGAAAGTCCTCGGTAGAGACTTTGCGGGTTGCATCATATTTTTTGGTAGCATATCGCCAGCGTAAGCTATCAAGGTAATCGGACATCTGAATGAGGTTAATTGGTGCCTCAGATGAACTACGCACTTTTAGTAAAGTTTTCGTATCACCAAAGATAAAAACGGCTTTGGCTTCTTAGTGAAGCTAAAGCCGTTTTTAACTGCTGTTTTATGCGTCAGTCGCTGTAAAGTCGCGTAAACTTACCAGCTTTTCATTGTTTTCTTCATGCTATCTTTACGATTAGCATAAAAGTTTCCACCGTTTTCTTCGCCCATTTTCATGGCTTTTTTCACCATTTTCTTCGCTTCTTTGGTTTCTCCTTTAGCAGCCATCGCTTTTGCCATGACCCAAGTCGGATAGAAGTGATCGCCGCGCAGGGCCAGTCCTTTCTTTGCCCAATCCATGGCCTGATCCATATCTTGGTCGTTATCAAGGTAATATTCAGCTGTATTAGAGAATGTGTACCACATACCATTATATTCCGCCATTCCTGCTTTGATGCTCTCCAGTGCGTGTGCATCTGTATCCGTTATGAAAGTGAACGCAACGGCCTTCTTTGCCCAGTGCATAATCACTCTTCCTGAGTTTTCGTCAATAGCTTCGAGGTGGTAAGCCAAACGTTCACGCTCTGGCATATCCATAGGCTTCACGGCGAGTGTTAACACATCGTCTTGTTTGAGGGCATCCATGTCTTGTTTGCCATCTTTTTCGTACGCATAGACGCTTTTGCCCGCTCCGTTGAAGTGGATAAGCCACTTTCCTTTCTGCATGGGTGTAATGAACACATTATAAGAGCCTGCTTTAAGCATACTTCCTTCCACCTTTACATCTTTACTGAAAGTGATCTTGGTGGGTGAGTTTGCGCCTGCACGCCATGCCATATTATAAGGAAGCAAATCACCATAAATTTTGCGCCCTTTTACGCCAGGCGAAGAATATTCTACGGTAACTTTTGTCAAACCTACCATCTGCATAACGCTAGCGTCTGGGCTAGGCTGTGGCATTTGGATTTGTGCAATAAGTTGAGTGCAACCCAAAATAAATGCTGTTATTAACAGTGTAAACTTAGTCATTACTGTAATTATTTGGTGGAGTCGAAAAGTGCAAAAAGTTAGACAAAAGCGACGTTAAGGGAGCGTTAAGCCTCATCCTGCTTGGTGTTTAAAAAAACCTCAAGTGCATGTTTACAGGCAGATTTTCTGTTTAAACACACCGACACCTCTATGTCTCAGCTTGAAAAAATAGGTTTACCAACTGATTTCATTGCAAATTTGTGCTTGATCGACCTAATTCACCTGATAAATACCGTTGAAACAACATAGTTATTTGCCTAATACACTCATGGCAAAAAAAGAAAAAACACTGTCTTTGAGGTTTAAAATAATTTTGTTCATCTTTTTTTACCTAAAAATCAAACAAAACGAACTTCAAATTAGTCTCTAGGACAGTACATCATCAAACACATATTTTTTATGGATTTATTTTTTAATTTTTCTGTAACTGGCTTACTTGCCGAGGTTACGAACACGTTGAATCCAAGCGATGCAGTTGGATTTACATTTTTCGTAGGCTACATGTCTATGTTTGCTGCTTCTGTATTTTTCTTCTTTGAGATGAGTACGGTAACAGCAAAATGGCGTACTTCTTTGTTAGTCTCAGGACTTATCACAATGATCGCAGCGGTACACTATTATTACATGCGTGATTATTACCTAACTACAGGTGATAACCCGACGGTATATCGTTACATTGACTGGACGCTTACTGTACCTTTGATGTGTGTGGAGTTCTTCTTGATCCTTCGTCCTGCTGGTGCTAAGCAGAGCATGATGTGGCGTTTTATCGCAGCTGCTGTATTGATGCTTGTAGCAGGTTACATTGGTGAGGCATTCTATGCTAATGACGGTACAATGAACATCGTTTGGGGCTTCATCTCTACTTTAGGTTGGGCTTGGATCATTTACGAAGTGTGGGCAGGTTCTGCAAAGCAATTGGCAGTAAAAACAGATAGCGAAGCTGTAAAGAAAGGTTTCCGCAATTTGACATTGTTCGCGACAATCGGTTGGGGTATCTATCCTATCGGTTATATGATGTTACCAGGTAACTTTTTGTCTTCTGTTGCTGAGCCTAGCAGTATGGACTTAGTTTACAACATCGGTGATGCGATTAACAAGATCGGTTTTGGCTTAGTAGTTTACGCTACGGCTAAATCAGAAACAGCTCGCTTGAAAGCAACGGCATAATTTTTTCTTGAGCTAACAATTTGCGCCTCACTTTGGAAATGGTTTCAGGGTGAGGCGTTTTTGTAGGCCTAGCTGCTCATTGTTGAAAAGCATCAAGAAAAAGCCAATACAGTGCGCTCCCTTTTGGAAGGGCTGAGCAGAAAACAAATGAAATCAAAACGTTTCAGTTATGTATTCACACACAGTTTATTGTTGAGATCGAAATTTTAGCATGAAGCACACACACTACGATTACATCTTGGCGGGCGGCGGCGGCGGCGGACTAAGTCTATTGAGCTATATATTGGATAATGAAACCCTATCCCGAAAGCGAATTTTAATTGTGGATCGTGCTGAAAAAAATGCACAAACCCAAGATCGAACTTGGTGCTTCTGGGAAAAGCCTGAGACAGATTATTTAAAAAACTTACCAACCACTTACGTGTGGTCTCGCGTAGAATCCATATGGGAAGATAAAAGGTTTAAGCGTGATATTTTATCTTATCAATATTACTATTTGAGAAGTGGAGATTTTTATAAGGCTGTTCGGAATAAAGCCAAAAGCTTTTCTGGGGTGACCTTCTTACAAGCCGATATTAACCGAATCATTCCCGATAGCACTTGTCCTCAGCTTGAGACCTCTAAAGGTATTTTTTCAGCTGACTATATTTTTTCCAGTCTCTGGGACCTGCAAGCAGCTAAGCGAGAAGCGCAACATTGGTTATCGCAAAAGTTTTTGGGATGGTTTGTACACAGCGAAAGACCCGTTTTTGATCCGCAAACCGTTCGTCTGATGGATTTCCGAGCCGATCAAAGCCAAGGTATTCAATTTTTTTACGTATTGCCATTTAGCCCGACTTCCGCACTCGTTGAAAGCACCGCCTTTGTACCAAAAGGCAGACCAAAACCCGACTTTGAAGGACCGTTGACTGAATATTTAAGAAATAAATACGATCTACAAAATCCTAGAATTACGTTAAAAGAGTCAGGAAATATCCCGATGACTAACCTCGATTTTGCCAAAAAGTACAAACAGTCCCGTGTTATTCCTATCGGGACGGCGGGCGGCACAACAAAAGCTTCTACGGGATATACTTTTAAAAATATTCAGCTTCATAGCCAGCAAATTGTCAGGCAACTTGAGCAAGGCAAAGAGCCGAAAGCGTTTTCTCAAAAGTCACGTTTTGCCTTTTATGATGCCGTACTCTTGGACCTACTAAAACGCCCTCAAACGCAGGCAGCCGAGCAGGTATTTGGACGTTTGCTACACCGTCCAGAGCAGTTATTCCGTTTTTTGGACGAAAAAACAACGATTTTACAAGAACTTCAGTTATTTTTACAGCTTTCTTGGCCACCTTTTTTACAGGCGGCGTACCGTCAGTTTCGTCCGCGTCAACCGTTAACTTATGCCTACTCGCCAAAAACCGTACTTTCCTCGTCTTAATTTTTTTGTACTTACCCTGATTGGTATCCTTTGGGGAGTTTTTGGAAATACGGTGGAAGTCGATTACGGCATTTTTACGATACTGATCGTTCTGACGGGCATCCCACACGGGGCAACCGACCACATCTTACATCAGGCGACTCAACAAGAAACAAACTGGTGGGAATTTCTGGGCATTTATCTTGGAACGATGCTAGTTTACGGTCTGGCCTGGTACTTTTTTCCGTTAGTTTCATTACTTATTTTTTTGGGAATCTCTGCGTATCATTTTGGGCAGTCCCAACTACTCTACCTAAATATCTCAGAGAAAAGTCCGTCCAAAACTTTTACTTATCTACTTTGGGGGACGTGGCTACTCACCTCACTCTTACTCCTGCGTTCGGACGAGAGTGCCGCTATCCTAGAAGGACTTTTCCCGCAGGTAAGTGCTTGGATTCGTATGGGGGCAGAAAATGTAGTTTTAATCGTAGGAGTGCTTTCAGGACTTGTTTTGTTTAATTTATTGATACATTTTGTAAACAAACGTATTAAAATTGATCAAATTATTGAGGAATTTACGGTAATCCTTGCTTTATTACTTCTTTTTAATTTATCTTCATTATGGGTAAGTTTCGGAATCTACTTTGGCGTTTGGCACGCTTGTAGTTCTATTCGTATCGAAATAGATGGGTTAAAGCAGCAGCGCGCATATTCGTTAGCCGCTTTTTTCCGTGAGGCTTTACCGTTTTCGCTGGTGAGCTTTGCAGGGATCGCGTTACTCATCGTGGCTGGAGTATATTTAAAGACCTACGTATCGTTACCTTTATTATTCTTCATTGCCATATCGACCCTGACCCTTCCACATCTGCTCTATATCCAGCGGTTTTATGTTTTGCTAGAGCAAGACTGAATTTATTTACATTTCAAACCCCTACTAAAATGTTTTCAGCAGATTATCTGATGGTACTGGCTGTCTGTGTGGCTGCCATAGTATTCGTTATTTACAAAATTGCCAACGAGACCTTCGACGACGATGATGAAGGCGGCATTCCGAAACAGAAAGTATCTCCACGACCGCATGAACCCGCGCCAGAGGTAGAAACACCAGAATTTATATTGGCTTAAATCAAACTAAAGAACCACTTCTTAAGAGACATGAAGAGTGGTTTTTTTCGCCTAAAGTCCAAAAGGAAAAAGAGAAGTCATCGCTGAAAGCAAAGAGGATGTAAAATGTGAGCAGGTTTACGTGACCAGCTTGGCAATTTCTTTCTTACCTTTACGCTCAAAACGCTCATGATCCGTTCTCTTTTAGCACGTCCCTTTGCTTCCTACCTCACTAGTCAGCAGCAACGCTGGGTCGAACGTTCTGAGGAAGTTCAGCAAAAAACGTTTCAAAAGCTTATTGCAGGAGCGAGAAATACGGCTTTTGGGAAAGACCACGGCTTTGCAGATATCAAAACACACGCAGACTTCCAGCGTCAGGTGCCATTACGGGATTACGAGGGCTTACGTTCGTATATAAATCGTATCCTTGAAGGGGAATCCGATGTGCTCTGGCGGGGGCGACCTGCTTATTTTGCCAAAACTTCAGGAACAACCTCGGGTGCAAAGTTTATTCCGCTCACCAAAGAATCCCTCCCCAACCACATTAACTCAGCGCGTAACGCACTTTTGTGTTACATCCACGAAACAGGAAACGCACGCTTTCTGGATCGGAACCTCATGTTTTTGTCGGGTAGCCCCGAGCTAGAAACCAAAGCTAACATTCCAACAGGGCGACTTTCGGGTATTGTCAACCATCACGTACCCAGCTATTTACGCACTAACCAACGTCCGAGTTATCAGACTAACATCATCGACGACTGGGAAGAAAAACTAGATCGTGTTATTGACGAAACACTAGCCTCAGATATGTCCCTCATCTCAGGGATTCCGCCTTGGGTACAAATGTACTTTGACCGACTGCATGAACGTACTGACGGAAAACGTATTGCTGAAATCTTTCCAAATTTCTCGCTCTTCGTGTATGGCGGTGTGAACTTTGAGCCTTACCGTCGGCAAATTTTCGAGTCTATCGGAAAACAAATTGCCTCAATAGAGACCTTCCCTGCTTCAGAAGGCTTTTTTGCCTACCAAAACCAGCAGGACGATCCTGCCTTATTGATGCTCTTGGATAGCGGAATTTTCTTTGAGTTTGTACCCTTCGAGGAGCTGGGTAAAAAGCAGCCACCACGCTTATCCATTGGTGAAATAGAAGTAGATAAAAACTATGCCCTGATTATCAATAACAATGCAGGGCTTTGGGGCTACATGATCGGCGATATGGTGCGTTTTGTCTCCAAAAACCCCTACAAAATACTTTTTGCAGGACGAACAAAGCATTTTATTTCTGCTTTTGGCGAGCACGTCATTGGGCAAGAGGTGGAGCGTGCGTTAGCCCACGCCCTTTTGCGTCATCCAGAGGCACGGGTACGGGAGTTTTCTGTCGCTCCAGAGGTCAATCCAGTGTCAGGGCTTCCACATCATGAGTGGTTGGTGGCTTTTGAGCAGCAACCCAATGATAAAGCTGCTTTTGCCCGTGACCTTGACCAAAAAATGTGCGAACAAAATATGTATTACGCTGACCTGATTCAAAATAAAGTCTTGCGCCCATTGGAGATCACGCCTTTATTACCCGATGCGTTTCAGCAATACATGAAATCGAGAGGAAAGCTTGGGGGGCAAAACAAAGTACCGCGCCTAGCGGATGACCGAACGATTGCCGATGTGATTTTGCAGTGGCGGGCTTAACGAACGAACACCACCTTTGTCGTTTTTGGCTTGTTGGTGGCGCTGCGCTAAAATATCAGCAACAACAGAGAAAAAGTAACAGCGCTGCCTCCCGCTCGGCGACGGGTAGAACCTCAAAACCACCAGCAGGGGCGTTCCGACCACTGCTGGGGTACGCAGTCCCGAGGGGGTGACATACGCCAAATGTAGAGTCGCACGGCTGTGCGACTAAATCTTCATGTCGGCGGTGCGGACACCGCCAACGGCGAAACCCCACCAAACCCACCGTTGTTTGTGTACCCACAAACGACTTCCCAATAAAAAAATAAAACGCATTACAAATGCGACGATAACGCTCCGAGATTACAAATCGCGAAGAGCGGGGGTCTAATAAGGTCGAAGCGAGACGCTCAATGCTGTCAACTTAA
>CAZNAK010000047.1:0-10354 GCA_964570645.1 uncultured Cytophagales bacterium
TATTGAGCGGTCAGAAGTAGATGAGGTAACACTCAAGTTGAAGGGCACGAAATGTTTCTACAAGCTTATTTAAATAGGTGCGCTCCTTGGGTTGGAGCAAACGCGTGACCTGCATCGTAATCGTAGAGGCTCCTGAGGTACGCCTCCCCGAAATAAGGTTATTCCAAAAGGCACGCACGACAGAAACGGGGTTCACGCCAAAGTGATAATAAAAATAACGGTCTTCTTTCTGAATAATCGCCTTCCGTAGCGTTGGACTAATCTCCTCTAAGTTAGTGTGCATTCGCCATTTATCGTCCTTAGAAAGGAAGCCACTTAGCAGTGTTCCGTCCTGTGCATAGACCAAGGGCGAATACGATTTGTCAATATTAAAAGGGAAAGCTAGATCAATTAATAAAAATAATATAAATCCGCTAAACAAAACGATCCCCAATTTTTTGGCAAGTCTTTTACGCTGATTGTATAATTTTTGCCAGTACGGCAGTCTCCTTATCTCGGGCATATTGCTGGTACGATTTAGTTGGATTCTGAGTAGTTAAATTACGCATTATTTTCCACTTTTCAATCCACTCAATAAGCGTCTGTATCATTTCGGCTTTCTGAGAACGCTCAAAGTTGACCCCTCCTTTGTTGCTGCCAATAATCTCGGCGGTCTCTCCTGCATGAGGCGAAATGGAAAAAATAGGCTTTTCGGTAGCGAGGTATTCGTAGAGTTTACCGGGCACGTGGGTTTCTTCGCCTTTGAAGTTAGGGGTAATCAAAAATAAAATTGTACTCCGGAATAAGTACGCAATCGCTTCTTCGTGCGAGACATAGCCGGGTGCTTCCAAAATATCCCTGAGACCTTGTTTTTCGATCACTTCACGCACTTCACCCGCCAAAAGCCCTACAAAACACAGTTTTAGTGGTACCTCAGGAATCGCCTCTCGTACCGCTTTGACCGACTCAAAAAAAACTTCACTTTCCATGTTATCCGTAATCGTTCCCGTGAAGGTGATCCGAAATACTTCCTGTGAGCTTGGTAGCTGAGCAGGAAATAATTCAGCATCATAGCCCATCGAAATAACGGTAAACTTATCTTTGTTTTGGTCGGGTACTTTTGCGGTTAGTCGTCGCTTTCCAGATTGACAATGATTCAGGATATGGTCTGCCTCCCGAAGAACACTTAGCTCGTAGCGTAAATCAACTTGATGCGCCAACTGCGTTCGGTAAAACTTAACGATATATGAGCTATCCGTCCAGTAATCGTGTAAGTCAGCTATCCAAAAAAGATTTTTATTTTCGCGCTTTAATGTTCGCCCAATTAGATGGGTAGAATGTGGCGGACCTGTCGTAGCAATTATGGATATATTTTCCTCTTCGATAATTCGCCTCGCTTCGGGCAAGGCAAAACGATTCCACCCACGACGTGGATCAGGTAAAAAGAAATTACCACGCACAAAACGGGCTACCCTTTGCAAAAAGTTGGGGTTTGGCTCATTGGCTAGGTTCGTGGAAGGCACCCTCCCCTTTCCAGCGGTCTTCTTGTAGAACGAAAAAACCTCTCTGGTCTCTGTACGGTACACACTAACCTCCTCGGGCACCTCCTCTTCCAACGAATAGTCCATGGAGGGAAACGTCCCCTGTTGTTCGTCCACCGTTAAAACGTAAACCTGTACGTTATGCGCTAACAGGTGTCTAGCAAACGTAAGCCACCGCTGTACGTTAGGCCCGCCGCTAGGTGGCCAATAATAATTAATCACAAGAACTTTTTGCATCCGCAACTTTTTTACTAAAAATGGTGCTAATTTACTAAGCTTAGAATCCTGCCAGGCCTTTTTTACACAAGATGGAACATTTAACTAACGTCTAAAGTAAGGATATTTTTACCTTTACGCCTCACAAACGAACGTAAACCTTGCCGCACCCTGTCAAAATTGCCCCTTTTCAAGCCGCTGAGCTACCTCTAAACGCTTATTCCTCATTCGCTGTATTGGTAGATGAACACACCAAAACGCATTGCTACCCACTCGTAGCGGCACAACTTCCCGAGCATACACTCATCGAGATTCAAAGTGGGGAGGAGCATAAAAATTTAAACACCTGCACTAAAATTTGGACGGCAATGACCGCAGCCAAGCTAGATCGAAAAAGCCTCTTGCTCAATTTGGGCGGTGGTGTCATCGGTGATATGGGTGGCTTTTGTGCCGCTACCTACCAGCGTGGTATCGACTTCATTCAGATTCCAACAACACTTTTGGCACAGGTGGACGCGAGCGTAGGTGGAAAGCTAGGTATTGACTTTCAGGGACTTAAAAATCAAATCGGGATGTTTCAGGATCCTGTGATGGTTTGGGTAAATCCAAAATTCCTTGACACCCTTCCACAACGCGAGCTTCGTTCTGGCTTTGCCGAAGTGATTAAGCATTGCCTAATCCAAGATGCAAAAAAATGGGCAGTAATTTCCCAAAAGCCGCTTCTGGAACAGGACTTTCCCGACCTCATCGCACACTCCGTGCAGGTCAAACGGCAGATCGTTGCTGAGGATCCTACCGAAAAAGGCAAACGTAAGCTACTCAACTTCGGGCACACGATTGGGCACGCCGTAGAAACTTACTTTCTGGAATCTAAAACAGCAAAAAAACTTCTGCATGGCGAGGCAATCGCGGTGGGGATGATCGCAGAAAGCTGGATTTCATGGCAACGAGAAATGATTTCGGAAGAGAGTTTTCAAGAGGTCAAAAGCTACATTGAGACCATTTTCGGGGAGGTAAAAATTCCTGCCTCCGCTATTCCTACGATCATCAACTACACCAAACACGACAAAAAAAACGAGCGAAAAAAGGTCTTTTGCGCCTTGCTTGAGGGTCAACTTGGGCAGGCTACCTTCGGGATTGAGCTATCGGAAAAAGAAATTGAGGCCGCCTTGAGCATTTGATACCCTCACTCGCGCTGCCCCAAACGGATTAATGCCATCATGCAGACCTACGGTTTTTACGACGAAGCGGGCAAGTTTGCCTATCGTGTGGGATTACTCGGTAAAAGTGGTGTCGGTGGTGGAATTGTCGCTATCCATCCCGAGCGTTTTTCAATAGCTGTATAGAGTCCTCCGCTGAATCAAAAGGGAAATTCCTATCGCGGAATGCGCTTTCTGGAATATTTTACAACGCTGACAGAATCTTCGGTTTTCTGACTTACGTACTGACGTTACACCAGCCGTTGCGCTGGCAGGGGAAATCCCTGCCAGCAGTCGGAGACTCTGGTAGTGGATGAGTGAATAAAGTAAGTTACTGGCAGGGTCTTTAGGGTACTACCAACGGAGTGCACCTCTAGTGCTTTTTTGCGTAACATCCCGCAAATAACACCATTTACGTTATACGAAATCAATTATTCTGACCTTTATTCTATGCAGTATTTGTAAGCTTTTAAAGTTTTAGCTTTGTGCAACAAAGTATTTTGAATAAATATAAACCTTTTAATGTATCAAGCTCTTAAAGGTTTTGATAATTTTGCACTATGTCAACATTCCAGCAACTCGCTCAGCAACTTGAGGGCGAACTTCATACCGACCAAACCCTGCGTACGCTCTACGCAACCGACGCTTCTGCCTACCGCGAACTCCCCAAAGCGGTGGCTATTCCAAAGTCAGAAGCGGACATAAGAAAACTAATACACTTTGCTCAACAAAGTAATTTGAATCTTATCCCCAGAGCAGCGGGAACTTCGCTGGCAGGGCAAGTGGTCGGGGGTGGAGTCATCGTAGATGTATCAAAATACTTTACGCAAATCCTAGAGCTAAACACCGAAGAAAACTGGGTTCGTTTACAGCCCGGGGTCATTCGAGATGAATTAAACACATTTTTAAAACCGCATAAGCGTTTCTTTGGACCTGAGACCTCTACGGCAAATCGCGCCATGATTGGCGGAATGGTCGGAAATAACTCCTGCGGGGCAAACTCCGTGGTGTACGGGAGTACGCGAGACCATTTATTGGAAGTGCGGGGCTTTTTAGCCGATGGCTCTGAGGTGGTATTCAAGGAGTTGACGCGGAAGGAATTTAACGAAAAATGCCGACTACAAACATTGGAAGGAGCTATCTATCGCAAAATATATGAAAAACTGAAACCTACCGAGGTACAAGAAGAAATTATGCGAGAGTTTCCCAAAGCCGAAATTCCACGAAGAAATACAGGCTATGCACTGGATCTGTTGATTCAAAGCGAAGTTTTTCGAGACACACCACCCGAAATATCGCTTCCTGCCCCAAAAGACCTCAGAAAATTTAATTTTTGCAATCTCATCGCAGGGTCGGAGGGAACGCTGTTCTTTATGACAGAAATAAAAATTAATATTTCTCCTGCACCGCCGCCCGCCAAAGGGCTTTTATGCGTTCATTTTGACTCTGTGGATGACTCACTGCGTGGAAACTTGATCGCCCTTCAACATCAGCCCTCCGCCTGTGAATTGATGGATCACTATGTGCTAGATTGTACCAAAAGTAACCGCGCACAGCGTGAGAACCGTTTCTTTGTAGAAGGGGAGCCTAAAGCGATTCTGGTTGTTGAACTCGCTCGAAATACCGAAGAGGAAGTCCAAAAAGCCGCTAAAGACCTCGAAAATGCCCTACGTGAAGTGGGTTTGGGGTATCATTTTCCGCTCGTGCTGGGTGAAGATCGCATCAAACGCGTCTGGACGCTGCGAAAAGCGGGGCTAGGCCTGCTCTCTAACATGATCGGTGATAAGAAGCCTGCTCCCGTTATCGAAGATACCGCCGTTGACGTAAAAGATCTTCCTAATTATGTTTCAGATTTTAATAAGATTCTACAAAAGTACGACCAATATTGTGTGCATTATGCGCACGCAGGAAGTGGCGAGTTACACCTTCGCCCAATCCTAAATCTAAAGTCCGAGGAAGGACAGCAAATGTTTCGGGTCATTGCTGAGGAGATTGCAACCTTGGTCAAGAAGTACCGAGGGTCGCTTTCGGGTGAGCACGGGGACGGACGGCTTCGCGGAGAGTTCATCCGTCAGATGGTAGGCGAAAAAAACTACCAGCTGATGCGAGAAGTAAAGCAAACTTTTGATCCACAGGGACTTTTTAACCCTAACAAGATCGTCGATACGCCACCGATGGACACCAGCTTACGCTATGAGCGTGGGCAGGAAACACGGCAATTTGAAACGACACTAAATTTTGACTCTTCAAAAGGAATTTTACGCCTCGCCGAGATGTGCAACGGCTCAGGCGACTGCCGAAAGACAGAAATTTCGGGCGGAACGATGTGTCCAAGCTACATGGCGACCCGCTACGAAAAAGACACTACTCGTGCACGCGCCAACATCTTACGAGAAGTTTTAACACGCTCCGAGAAGTCAAACCCCTTTGATAGTGAAGAAATTAAAGAGGTAATGGACTTGTGCCTCTCGTGTAAGGGTTGTAAGTCCGAGTGCCCTTCTAATGTGGACGTAGGTAAGATGAAAGCAGAATTTCTCTCGCAGTATTATAAAGCCAACGGCATACCGTTCCGTACCCAGCTAGTCGGAAACTTCACGCGCCTCAATGCACTTTCGAGCCTTGTCCCGTGGGCGTATAACTTCGCTGCAACGAATTCTATCCTCTCAAAAGCGATTAAAAAAAGCGTTGGGTTTGCCCCCGAACGCTCTTTACCCAAGCTCTATAAAACGACCTTACGAAAATGGATGAAGAAACGTAAAAAAACTTCTAACCTTCCCCCTTTCCTCGATGAGAAGGAGCTAAAAAAACGACAAATCTATTTATTTATCGACGAGTTCACGAACTATAATGACACTGAGGTAGGCATCAAAACCGTAGAACTTTTAGAGCGATTAGGCTATGAAGTGAAGACTGTCCCACACCCTGAAAGTGGACGCACTTTTCTCTCCAAAGGTTTACTCAAGGAGGCACAAGATATTGCGATCAAAAATATTGGTATTTTCAAAAGCCTAATATCAGAAAACGCACCACTAGTAGGTATCGAACCCTCTGCCATCCTAAGCTTTCGTGACGAATATCCTGATCTCGTTCCTCAAAATCAGCGGGAAGCAGCCAATGTACTTGCTAAAAACGTCTTTTTATTAGATGAGTTTATCGCACGAGAAGCCGATGTGGGAAGTATCACTTCTGCGTCTTTCACACAAGAAAAGCGGCTTTTCAAATTACACGGACATTGCCACCAAAAGTCATTAAGTTCGCTTACTTTTACCAAAAAAGCGATGTCATTACCCACAAACTACGAAGTACACCTGATTCGCTCAGGCTGTTGTGGAATGGCGGGTTCCTTTGGTTATGAAAAAGAGCACTTTCAGATATCGCAACAAATTGGGGAATTAGTTCTTTTTCCCGAGGTGCGCAAACAACCTGAAAGTGTGGATATAATTGCATCAGGAACAAGCTGCCGCCATCAAATAAAAGACGGTACAGGGCGTGTAGCTAAACATCTTGCTGAGGTGTTGTGGGAGGCGTTGGTATAGGGGTAAAGCAATTAGTGTTGACAGAAAATAGATTGGTCAAAAAATGAAGGCAAACGAAACTAAAGTAGAAGATTTTTTATCTTCAAACAAAACACAATTTGTAATACCAATTTATCAAAGAAATTATGACTAGTCAGCAAGTCAATGCAAATAACTTTTAGATGATATTTTAGAAGAAAAGTCTAGCCGATAACACTCCAAGGTAACCACTCCAAATAAACGAAACCTATTTCATTGAAGGAAATATTGATAACAACGGAAAGTTTGAAAAGATGAAGTACGCCTTGACACTATTTGACTCAGAAGACGAACTTCTAATAAAGTACGCGGAAAAGTAATAAATCCAGTTTTTAGTTCAGCTCAAACAATAAGGCGGCGATCGGTGTAAACAAAAAACTCTGCACCACAGACGACCAACTTGATAGGGTCATACACCCCCCTTTTACGGTCAATTTTTATTACTCAACAAAAGACTCTTGTAGGCTGAGTGTGCATTTCGTACTTTAGCCCCACAAAAAAACATCGTCACCGTGAAGACCAGAGAAGAGCTGTTCCAAACCCTTGAACGCAAAAATGCTGAGGCACTCCTCGGCGGAGGACAACAACGCATTGAAAGCCAACACACCAAAGGAAAACTTACCGCCCGTGAGCGCATCGATCTCCTGCTCGACGAGGATTCATTTGAAGAAATTGGAAAGTTTGTCATGCACCGCTGCAAAGACTTTGGGTTAGAGAAGCAGTATTACCTTAGCGATAGCGTCGTGACGGGCTATGGGACGGTCAATGGACGCTTAGTATATGTCTTTTCACAGGACTTTACGGTCTTTGGCGGGTCACTTTCGGAGGCACACGCTGAAAAAATCGTTAAAATCATGGATCTGGCGATGCAAAATGGCGCGCCGCTCATCGGACTAAATGACTCTGGCGGTGCGCGTATTCAGGAAGGGGTCGTTTCTTTGGCGGGCTACGCCGATATTTTCTACAAAAATACCCTTGCCTCAGGCGTAATTCCGCAGATTTCTGCCGTAATGGGACCTTGCGCCGGCGGAGCGGTCTATTCGCCTGCCATTACCGATTTTATCATGATGGTCGAAGACACCTCGTACATGTTCGTTACGGGACCGAACATCGTCAAAACCGTTACCCACGAAGAGGTTACTTCCGAGGAACTCGGCGGGGCCTCAGCACATGGCACGAAAAGCGGCGTTTCGCACTTCTCCTGCAAAAACGAAGTTGTCTGTATTAACGACCTCAAACAGTTACTCAGCTATATCCCGCAAAACTGCGAAGAAGACGCACCCGCTTATCCCTACGAAGCTCGCCCTGATGAGTCCGTTCCCGCGCTAAACGACCTCGTGCCGACCAACCCAAACCAACCTTACGACATGAAAGAAGTCATCAGGCATACCGTGGATGACGATAGCTTCATGGAAGTACACAAAGACTTTGCCGATAATATTGTCGTAGGATTTGCCCGAATTGGGGGACGAAGTATTGGTATTGTTGCCAATCAGCCGGCGGTTCTGGCGGGGGTTCTGGATATTAATTCAAGCCGAAAAGCAGCACGCTTTGTGCGTTTCTGTGATGCTTTTAATGTGCCTCTGTTAGTCTTCGTGGATGTTCCTGGCTTCCTCCCCGGGACGGATCAAGAATGGAATGGTATTATCTCGAATGGCGCAAAGCTACTTTACGCTTTCTGTGAGGCGACCGTTCCGCGTATCACCGTCATCACGCGCAAGGCATACGGAGGTGCGTACGATGTAATGAACTCCAAGCACATCGGGGCGGACATGAACTTTGCCTGGCCAACAGCAGAGATTGCCGTGATGGGTGCAAAAGGCGCGTCGGAGATTATCTTCCGTAAAGAAATCGCGGCAGCCGACGACCCCAAAGCCAAACTCGAAGAAAAAGTCGCCGACTACACCGAGAAGTTCGCTAATCCGTATCGGGCGGCACATCGCGGCTACGTAGATGAAGTCATCAAGCCCGAAGAAACCCGTCAAAAGCTCATCCGCGCTTTCGGGATGCTTAAAAACAAAGTGCAGAATCTGCCGAGGAAAAAACACGGGAATTTGCCGTTGTAATTCATGTTATGCACAAAAAGCTCTTCCTCCCTTTGCAGAAGGTGGGGATGAGGCAAAAGCAAAGGACTTACGTAACGTGAAGTTATACTATTAAGATCTCCTTAAGGACTTTGAACCCTTGAGGAGGTTTTGTATGAGTAAGGTATTTCTAGTATCTATTCAAAAGACTACAAAAGTTTTGAAAACTTTTGTAGTCTAAGCCGTCAAAAACCCCGCCGCACTTCCGACGACAAACGAAACCTTCGCCGCGGAATCACTATAAATAGATTCTAAGAGATTATCTGCACGATCACTTAATACCTTTAAGAAAAGTATCAAACAAAAATTTGGTTTTGCTGAAAAGTGAGTAGATATTGCATGGGCAACTGATTTACCCTATTTTCACTAAAATACGGACTAATGAAACTCCGAAAAACAACGATTTTTTCGATTCTAACCCTTATTCTTGCTTTATCTATTGGCGGTCTGCTCGTAGATAGTATTTACACTACGATCCAAACGCAAAAGCGCATCGCCGCAGAGGAAGCCAAAGTCGTTGATGCCCTCAAGCAAATTCGATCTGTAGAAGAAGCCTATCTCGAAGCGGAGGGAAAATATACAGACAACTGGGACTCCCTGACTTATTTTCTGAATAACGATTCTATCTACAACATCGAAAAGCGCGAAATCATCATTGCCGCCGTAGAGATTCGCTCGGTGGAGGAAATGTATAAAGGCGATAGTATTCGGGTAGAATACGACACCCTTGGTTCGCAACTTGCTAAGGAAAAACTCTTTCCAGCCAAGAAATATCCAAACTTTAAAGTAGATCAAATCGGAACACATCCGCTTTTTCCTGAACTAAAGTTTGAAATTTTTGCCGATACGATTCGTAAGTCTGACGTACTGGTTAACGTCATCGAAGTAGTTGACCCCAAGCCTACAGACCCTACGCGCCTAGAGGATAACGAAAACCGCAAACGCCGACCGCTGCGTTTTGGTTCACGTACGGAAGTTCGTACATCAGGTAACTGGGAAGACTAGCATGCACTTCTCAAAAAGTCTTGCAGAGGGTTTTCTTTGCAAGACTTTTTGTATTTTAGCTTCATCACCCCTTCTTAAAACCCGAAATTCATGGTAAGCACAGAGCTATTCCGCCCCCTACGGCAATTCAAAGACGAAAAGTTTGACATTGAGCAGATTGGACGCTACCGGCTGGTCTATCGCTTGGCAGACGATGCGCTTACCATTATTGCTTGCGATACAAAAACAAGTGATCTTCTTTTGTTTGAACAGTACAAAATCAAAAGCAACAGCAGTACGCCTACCACGACTGCCGAGCAGGTCATTGAACTCATTGATCAGCACCATTTGTTGTCGGCGGGGTATTGGAAAGAAGTCGTCTGGGTGAGTTCTAATATCAACTTCTGCATGATCCCAAAGGATTACTTTCAGGAATCTCATGCGATGGATTACTTTAGACTCAACGTTGGAAGGGTAGAATATCCCGATCAGGTGTTTAGCTTCCCTTGTTTGGCAGGCACTCAAATATGTTTGTTCGAGATGCGGATTCCGCTGGTGGAGTTTCTGGAAAGCCAGTACCGAAACAGCAGTATTTTGTTTACCCATGATACCGGTGTGTTCGTGGAGGCAGTTTTTCGGGAGCAACGCGCCAAACTTAATGAGCTTAATCTACTTTTTTCGAGCCAACAGGTTACCATTCTAAATACGAATGCCACAAATCTGCGTTTCCTCAATTCTTTCAAAGCAAAAACCCCTGAGGATGTACTTTATTTTGTCCTCTCGGTAGCGGGATCCTT
>CAZNAK010000048.1:0-10329 GCA_964570645.1 uncultured Cytophagales bacterium
ACCTTTTTGATGCCTAGCCAGTTGATGTACTCATCGGTAAGTTTGTGGAGGTTGCTACTTTTTTCTCGTTTGGACGGAGAAAAGGTTCCCAATCCGATTGATAAATGATCGCGCTTCGGGAATACCCACGCATAGCCCGCAGGAACGTTTTCAAAGTCGATTCTGGTGCATGAACCCAACTTTTTAAGTTCCGCCTCCGGGACATACACCTCATACTCGGTGGCACGCGCCAAGGTACGAGGGTCGTCTTTCCAGTGTGTTTTTCGGGCAACAAGGCTGTTCGAGCCATCCGCAGCGACCAAAAAACGCGTTTGCAGCATTCCTTCGGAGGTTTCGACCGCTAAGTAGCCCTAGTGCTCAGCAACATTGGTAAACCGTACTCCCGTACGAAGTTCCGCCCCTGCCTCTTGTGCTTGCTCCACCACAAAATGATCCAAGGACGAACGCATCGTCATCGTCACGACAGGTACTTGCCGCTTTACGTAATACGATTTTTCCTGCTGCGTAAAGGTCAAATTGACATCAAAACCCTCAAACTCGACCACGGAACTGGGCAGGCTGGGCAATTCATTACGAGCCAGAAAAGTGAGCCCACCTCCACAGGTTTTGTAACGCGGAAGGCTTTCTTCTTTTTCCAAAATAGCGACACGCAGACCGCCCTTCGCTGCATGAAGCGCACAGTTTGCCCCGGCAACACCGCCACCCACGACGACTAAATCATATAAAGTACTCATGGTTTTCTTTTCTTAGCCAAAAATTTCGACTGTAACGATCCTCGGATTTCCAGTTTTTAATTTTTAGTAGTTCAGGACGATAGACGTGCCAATCTTTCACCGATAGGCTTTCGTAGTAATGTTCATCGTCTGTGCGGATCAACTGATTATCCTGCCCCGTCAGGTCTGCAAATGGCAAATTTATATCTAATTCTTTGCTCTTAAGTTTTTCTTTCAGGTACCATGTTTCGGCGTGTGACTTTTGGGGGGCAAAAGACGCTTTGTAGTGCCCCGAAGAAACCTGATGCGCGTAGGCTAGGTACGATTTAAGTAGTTTTGGACCTGCATTCTGTGTGCTCTCAACGGCTAAATCTTGGGCTAGAATGCTACTTACGATAATAATACGCTTACGGGCACGCGTTACGGCGACGTTGAGACGGTTTTCCCCCCCCTTCAGATTTAATAAACCAAACTGTATCCGTAGCTTCCCTTGAGTATCGGGGGCATAACCTACCGAAAAAATGATAACGTCCCGTTCGTCACCCTGAACATTTTCAATATTTTTGATAAAAAAGTCTTCGGGAAGTTTGAACTCGGTAAGCTCAAAAAGGTCACGGATTGCCTCTTGCTGCTTAAAATTGAAGGTAATCACGCCGACGCTTTCCTCCCCCGACTGCACCAGTTCCTTGACCAAACGCGCTACCTCCATAACCTCAGACTGATTGCTGTTCTGATGCCAAACGCCGTCCACACGCACGTACGAAATGGCAGGCTCCTGCGCTTGATATTGCTCAAAGTCTGGTACCATCGAAAGACGTTGCCCGTAAAAATGTTGGTTCGAGAAATCAATCAACTCCAAAGCCTGACTTCGATAGTGTCCCCACAAGGAGTACTCTTCGATAAATTGCTTCCCCAGGTCAAGTAAAGAATCTACCTCCAGCTCTAAGTCATGCGTTTCGGATTGGTTTTCCGTTTCTTCCTCCCAGCGCGGGCGGTACAAATTATACGGCGGAAGCTGCTTATCGTCACCAACGATAACGGTTTGCGAAGCGCGATAAATAGCGGGAAGCCCTTTTTCAGCATAACATTGCGAAGCTTCGTCAAAGATCACAAGGTCAAAGAGTTTTTTCATCGGAAAAATCGCCGATACCGACTCTGGCGATGCCAGCCAGCAAGGTACCAGATCAAACAACTCGTCGGCAAACTCCATGACAAGCTTTCGCAACGCCCAAAGACTACGTTTTTTCTTTACCTGATGCTCCAAACCCCGGTAGGTTGTCCGATTCCGAAGGCGATTATACTTGACGTTTTTGTAAGTCTGCTCGCGTAATTTGAGCACTAAAATCTCACTGCTTAAGGTATATTTTTCCGTTACGGCCTCCTGAAGTTCTTGTTCTGCTTGCGGGAGTTTGAGCGAAGAAATCGCCCGTAAAATCGGCTTTTCCTCCTCCAGATGATTGATCCAGGCAAGTCGAAGGCTGTTCTCAAAGAGCGACAGCGTTCTTTGGGGGTCGAAGTATCCATAGTAGGCTTTTAATCGCCTGATAACTTCAAGCTCTTTAGGATGGAACTGATCGCGTATTTTGTCGAACTCACAAATGTCATCAAAGTCCTTTTTTAGTACTGTCGCAAGTTTTTCGGCATTCTGATTATCCTCCAGCACCCAGCGGATTTGCTTAGGCTTGAGGTATTGCTGCCAGATTTTTTGCTTTTGCGGGATTTTGTCGAGCAGTTCAAAAAGTTCAACGAAATACTTTTTTAAGTCTGTAAAAATGATCTGCTCGTCCGTTAAACCCTCGGTCACCTGACGAAAGCCCGTAAAAAGCCGTTTCCCCCGCAGTGCCTTACGATACGCTTCTAACCAATCCTCAAAATCTTGGTGATTATTACTAGCCGGAATTTCGATCATCCACTCTGCCTCGTCAAGCTGGGTAATGTTATGCTCTAAGTTCATGCGGTTGTCAATCCGCTGCATGAGCTGATGCAGTCCCGTTTCGTCATCTGAAAGTGCTTGTTTTTCTAGCAGATCACGCACGTATTTTTTCTTTTTTTGCGAGAACACCGTTCTGGCAAAAAACCGCTTTTTGGCCTTACGGTAGGCTTCAATCACGACTTGCGCATGGGCAAGTTCTTCCTTGGGAAGCGTTTCTTCGATTCCTTCGCCATCAAAACAACTCTGAATTACCTGTGCCTTGTTTTCAACCCAAGACTCATCTACGCTACGATGAGGAAGCACCTGTTTGAAATATCGGAACACCTGCTCGCTCTCCAAAAGCCGAAGAAGCTCGGTGCCGTCTTCGTTTTTTGAGAGTATCTGCTCACAAAAGTCATAAGAAACGGACTGCCCGATGTGCGTAGAGACCTCTTTAGAAAGTAAGGGCTTGAACTTACTAATTTCTTTTAGTGTCTTCTGGATTTTCTTTAAATCCGATGCGCCAAAACCTGCAAAAGATACGCGTTCTTGCCACACATAACCTTCCTTATCAAGGCGTACAGCGTAGGTGATGTAGGCTTTGAGTGCTCGCAGAAAGCTCTGATATTCCCGAAAGTGGAAGATCGAAAAGAGATCGCCTAGCTCAATGGCTTCTCCCTCGGGGTTACTGGTTAAGTAAAGCTCCTTCGGTGAAATGCCACAGGCAGATTCATCAAATAGTGCTACTCGGAAGTCTGAGAGCAGCTCGGAACAGCGATCCACGGAACGCGAATACTGAAGAAAATTTCGTTCGAGGTAAATCGCGTCAAGACTGTTATTTTGTTTTTTGAACTCTTCGAGGCTATCAATCTGGCGTGCGATCTGCTCAAAAATACGTTTTCGATCCCCCCGAAAATCATGCACCAATGCCGTAAACGCTTGGAGATATTTCTCCGCCAGTCTTTTAGAGACTACATCTAGGGCGGCACGTTTTTGACAGACGATTAGCACGCGTTTTCCTCGTGCCATAAAGTCTGCCGCTAGGTTACAGATGAGCTGTGACTTTCCTGTGCCCGGCGGTCCTTGTACTACGACGGACTGTCCTTGTTTAACGACTTTCATTACTGCCTCCTGCGAGGCATCCAAGGCATAGGGCGCGAAAAGCTCTTCCTCGGTAACTTCTTTTTCATCTGCCGGAAGACTTTGCAGAAAGAAATCCGATAAATCTAAGGTAGTCTCATCATGGATCAGACGGTCATAATCGGGTGCAAGGTAAGAGTCCATCTGTGGAAAAAGCCCTAGAACAGCTTGCGGACGTAGTGTCAGTTTTCCTTCCTCTTGTGTATCCACGAAGGATTTTTTGGTGTCCGCCGTAAAATAATCTAGGTTTTCCTCAAACTGATCGGGCTGAAAGGCAACTTCGAGCGGACTCTCTTCTAGGATGTGATAAAGTTGCGTCAAAAACTCCGTCGGGTCTTTGCTAAGCTCGTCAAAGTCTCTATCCAGAATGTCGTCATCAAAAATAATGCTGTTGTAATGCGAAAAAGCCAGCAAAAAGCTCTTATTAAATGAGGTACTGACTTCTTTTCGGCGTACTAGCGTCCAGTGATTATCTTTAACACGTAACTCCATCGGGAAAAACAGCAGCGGACAACGAATGGGCGTTCCGTCCAGCAGTTTTCCCTTAACAAATGGGTAACCCACGTAGAGGTTTTGCGCCCCCGTTTCCTCGAGGATCAGTTGCTGGTTGCGTTGGAGTTTTTTTAGTTCACGGCTAAGCTTGTTAGTCTCGGCATAACGGCTATCCATAGTACTGCAAAGGCGGACTTCTGCGCGTTGCCCAACGATGGGTTTGAGTACCTCAAAAGCAGACTTTCCTAAAAAATCAAACTGCCGCAAATCCACAAACTGCCCACTATACAAACGCAAGAGTAGTAAAGCACGGTTACTTCCCGTCAGGTTAGTCAGGCGTTTTTGATAGGTCTTGAGCAGCTTCTCCATTGCAACAAAAATAGAGAATTTCTGTGGAAAAGGCGGAAAAGAGCGTTTTTGGTTTTTTCGTAACCACTCCCAGGGTCTTCCAGACTACTGTCAGGATCACCCTGCGTAACAGGAGTTACTTATTCGCCTCCGCTATAGCCAAAAGTACTTTAGCGTTGAGACGTTCCTTGTAGTTGGGGTTAACGTGCGAAAACACAACCGTTCCCTCTGCATCAAGGACAAAAACAGACGGTACGGGCAAGACACCCTCGCTTGCCGAGAGGTCAATGTCGTAACCTTGGTATTTTTCGGAGGTTTCGTCATCAAGCTGATAGCCAATCCCAAAGGCCGCAAATGCTGACAAGTCTGCACCTGAATAGAGCTGATACTCCAAATTATGCTTCCCGCTAGTTTCTTCAAGCTGTTCGTGTGGGTCAGCACTCACCGCAATGACTTGATAGCCAATATCTTGAAGCGGGTAAAGTGTTTCTTGCAACTCTGCCAAATGGCGGTTACAAAATGGACACCAACCGCCACGATAGAAGATCAAAACAGTAGGTTTTTCTGCCATAACCTCTACAAGTGGCATTTCTTCGCCCGTAAGGCTGGTTAACATCGCCTCTTCAGGGATTTTTGAACTTACTTTTAGGGGGCAGACCTCCGCTGCCGAAGCGGGGAACTGTCCGAATGTGGTACTTGTCATCAGTACAAGCAGTCCGATAATCAAAGAAAACTTTTTCATACGTGATTTGCATTTAAGTGGCTTTGCAAGATGGTAATAAAATAAAAGTATGTTGCAACATCTTTTTACTTTAACGTAGGCTTAACGCCAGATATTTGATTTTCATTTTGGTAAACCTTGTTAATGGTTTGGTGGCTATCCCAATAAAGGCCGTTCTTGCCACCTGTTATGAGTGTCTCTATTTTTCTTCGCTGGGGAATTACTTTGGTACTACTGTGCGGGCTTAAGGCAGCATGGGCGCAAACGGATACCCTCACTGCACCTGCCGACACCCTCGCGCTTGCCGATACGCTTGCCATTTCTGATGCGATTCCTATTGAATCTACCTTCAATACCGTTGTCAACTATCAGGCAATGGACTCTATCCGCTTTGATATGCGTACACAATCTATCCAGATGTTCGGAAAGGCAAAGATGGACTACGGCGAAATCAAACTCTCGGCGGATCGGATTGACGTATACATGGAAAGAGAAGAGCTTCATGCCGAGGGTACACCAGACAAGCGCGGTAGGCTACAAGAAACGCCTGTTTTTGAGCAAAAAGGGCAGGATCCTTTCGATGCTGAAGAAATTACGTATAATTTTAAGACGAAAAAAGCACTCGTCAAGCAAGTCAGAACGACGCAGGACGAGGGCTTTGTCATTTCGGAACGCTCCAAAAAAGTCGATGACGAGACGTTTTATTCTTTCGGCAACATTTATACAACCTGCGACCTAGAGCATCCTCACTTTGGTATTCGTTCCGAAAAGATTAAACTCATCAATAAAAAGCAGGTTATTAGCGGTCCGTTTCAGTTGGTCATTAATGATGTCCCGACTCCCGTGGGCTTCCCGTTTGCTATCCTGCCCGTTCCTCGCAAACGTACCTCAGGAATTGTGATGCCTACGTATGGGGAAACGCGCGAAAACGGTTTTTTCCTTCGAGACGGTGGCTTTTACTGGGCGGTTAGCGACTACGTTGACCTGGCGTTTTTGGGTGAAATTCACACACGAGGACGCTACGGAGGGCGCTTACAATCTCGGTATAAGAAACGGTATGCTTTTGATGGTAGTTTGGGATTTCGGTTTAACATCCGAAATAGTGGCGAGCGCGGTACGCCTGAATTTGCGCAGGAACGAGACTTCTGGCTAGAGTGGTCGCATACACCTACACCAAAAGGAGATAGTCGCTTTTCGGCTAGTGTGCAGGCGGGAACCGCACAGGCACAGCGAAATAACTCGTTTAACCCACAAGATCAAATCAATACTGCCTTCAACTCTAACATTAGTTATTCAACGCGCTTTGGGAAGAATCTCAACTTTAGCAGTTCGCTTCGTCATAATCAAAACGTAGAAACGGAAATCGTCAAGGTTTCGCCGCAGATTGGTCTGAGTATGAACCGTATTTTTCCGTTCAAAAACCTCATTCCCTCTACCAAACGCCGCCTTGCCCCCCTTCGCGACTTCGGTATCACCTATAATCTCACGACGCAGACCGAACTGACCAACGACATTAATCAGGGTACCGGAAATGTCCCTTTTGAAACCAACGAAGAACTGCCTGAGCGTAAGACGATTGGGTTTAATTTTGCCAATGCTAGCCGTGTTTTCGGTAATGCTGAGTTTGGGGCACAACATCGCGTAAGTGCGGGTACATCTTTGACGCTGGCACGTTATTTTAACCTCAACCCAAGTTTTAACTATACAGAAAACTGGTATTTTCAGAAATACGATTATGAGTACCTAGGTGAAGGCGTTGTAGATGTGGATACAATTCCGAGCTTCCAGCGTGCCTTTAATTATACTTCGTCCGTAGGGGTTAGTACACGGCTGTATGGATTTTATTTCTTTAATAAACGAGACCGACAAAGTGGTAATGTAGTGAAGTCCACGACAATTCGTCAGCTCATCACGCCCAACTTGAGTTTTAGTTATAACCCTAATTTTCGGAGCGAGCGTTTTGGTTTCTACAAAAACGTACAGACAGATGACTCTACGGGTGTTGCCGAGATGCCAAGGTTTGGCGGCATTTACGCAGTACCCGGAAACCCGAGGGCGGGAAGTATCAATTTCTCGGTTACTAACCAGTTTGAACTCAAAAAAGAGACTTCCGACGGAAGTTCTGAAAAGATTAAACTACTGGATAACCTCGGGTTTTCGACGAGTTACAACTTAGCGGCGGACTCGCTAAACCTCTCTCCCATCAATCTCACGGTTCGGACGACGCTCTTTGGCAAGTTGAATATCAACGTCAGTACTACACTCCAGCCGTATGTCTATGACGTAAACTTTGATGATGCGGGAAACCTCGTCTCACAACGGCGAATCAACAAGTTTGCTTGGAACGAGGGGCAGGGCCTAGGACGGATTGAACGCGCAAGTATTGCCCTTAGTACAAGCCTCAACCCGAATACATTCAAAGCAAAAAGTGCAGCCAGTGAGGAAGATCAAGATCAGGTAAATTACATCAATCAAAACCGCGACTTATACGTAGATTTTAGCGTTCCGTGGAGCTTAAACCTGAATTATAACCTTTCGTACTCAAGGACAGGGTTTAACCCCTCGCAGGTGACACAGACGTTAAACTTTAGTGGCGACGTAAACCTTACGCCCAAATGGAAAATTGGTTTTCGCTCAGGGTATGACTTTCAGCTAAAGGAGCTTTCGTTTACTTCCATCGACATCAACCGCGACCTACATTGCTGGCGTATGTCCGTCAACTGGGTTCCCTTTGGTCCGCGTCAGTCGTATAGCTTCGAGATCGGGGTACAGTCTGCCATTCTTCGTGATCTCAAACTACAACGCCGCAACAACTGGAGAGACCGTTTATAAGATTATTCAAAGTCACTAGCATTTGGCGTGTACAAGACAGCATCCTACTAAATAGGCATAAGAAAAGGCATCACTTGTAAAATGTACTCTGTCATCATTTTTTCAATAAAAACAAAATCAAGCGACAACGGAATACATTTTCGTGCGCGACGATGGCGGAAGAAAGGCCTCTATCTCTAAGATGGCACGAGTGGAATTTTACCGACAGTAAAAACGCAAAAAATAAAGCATATAACTTTGACCTTTACTCTACTTTCACTTCAGTATTTGCATTTCTACCTCGTTCATCACTACACGAAATTTGGATTGTGCCGCGTTTGGGTGTAAAAAAGATTGCTTCCGTAGCACGGGCTTTCTGATAAAACTCTCCGTTGATGTACCAATACACCGTCTGGGCATCCTGTGCCGTCTGGCAAGCGAGCTGAAGCTGGGTCGTTTTATCCTCACGGATATAAGTTCGTCCATTTATGGGAGAGGTAATTTTAGGAGCATTTTCATCTTGACGGACACGCGGACAGGTTGGTGCATGCGGTGGTGTACGATCCAAAACAATCTCTTTGCGAACATAATATGCAGCTAGTTCGGGCGGGAGGTTTGGAAAAAGCCGCTTTTGATACTTGCCATCGGGCGGTAAGCACGCCGAGCAATAACTATAATTTTTGTCATCTGAAACCCAAACATAACGTAAATGGTCGCAGACCTCTGCCGACGAGACCTTAGGAACATACATATCCTCCACTAGATCAGTACAAAAGGCACGCGGTACTTTTCCTGTCTGACTGCAAACCTTACGAAAACGCACCGTTGAAGGGGGAAGATTCTCAAAATCTTCTGCATCATAATCCAGAGTCAAAAACAGTTTGAATAACAGAGGTGTAGCCACTTCCGCGCCTGTAAGGTATTGCGAGGCCTCCCCCGAAAAGTTTCCCAGCCAAACGCCTATGGTGTAGTTTTTACTCATCCCGATACTCCACGCATCGTGCCGTCCGTAAGAAGTACCTGTTTTCCAAGCAATTTTGGGCACGTGCCGCGAACGCTGATAGTCCGCGGGAAGGTCGGGACGTTCTACCTCCAAAAGGATTTGCCTTAGCATAAATGCCGCCGCAGGACTCATAATCTGTACCGATTTCGTGGTATCTAACTCCTGCACATTACCCCAGCGGAGTGGTTTCCATATCCCGTTAGTCGCAATGGAACGATACAGCTGTACCAGCTCCTCCAGCGAAACCCCACAACCACCTAACGCCAACGAAAGTCCGAGCTTTTCCTGCTCTTCGGCTACTTTCTTAAAATGGGCTTCTTTGAGCTTCTCCACCATCGGACGAACGCCGAGTTTATCCAAGGTTTTTACGGCGGGGACATTCAAGGAGTAGGCTAGAGCCGTTTCCATGCTGACTTTACCGTTAAACCTTCCATTAAAGTTCTGGGGGGTGTAGCCATCAAAGTCCTCGGCAATATCAATGAGTTGCGTTTTGGGTGTGAGCAAACCCTGATCAAAAGCCAAGCCATAAAGCAAGGGTTTTAGCGTACTTCCTGGTGATCGAAATGCTTGAATACCGTCCACCTGCCCTGCGTGTAGTGCGTCCTCAAAGTCCGAAGAACCAACGTACGCCCGTACTTTTCCTGTCTTGTTCTCGACAACCAATACGGCCGCATTGTAAATTCCTAGCCTTCGGACATGGCGCGAAAAGTCTTTGGTCAAACGTGCCGTCTGATCCTGCGTTTCGGGCAAAATTGTTGTTTGGATATCCCGTTTATGAGGATGGTTCTGTACCAAACGCTGCGCTAAGTGTGGAGTAAAGCTAGGAACGGGGACAAAACGTGCGTCCAGCGGCTCGGTGAGGGCATCAGCAATTTCTGACTCTGAAAAAACACCCGCTTTACCTAGCTTTTTAAGCCAACGGTTACGTGCTTTTTGCAGCGCGTCGGTATTTTTTCCCAACCCCCATGAGGTTGGACGATTCGGAATAATGGAAAGAGTCACGACTTGCGCCAGACTTAACTGCGCTGGCATGCGCTGAAAATAAAGCCATGAGGCCGACTTCACACCTTCAATATTTCCGCCAAAGGGAACAAGGTTAAGATAAAGTTGCAAAATCTCATCCTTAGAATGATGCCACTCAAGTTGAAGGGCACGAAATGTTTCTACAAGCTTATTTAAATAGGTGCGC
>CAZNAK010000049.1:0-10194 GCA_964570645.1 uncultured Cytophagales bacterium
CGGGAGGAAAAAAAGAAGAAAAATATCGGCATTGAGCAAGCTACACGCGATGCCACCGCACGGGCAGCGGGTCTTCGGGCGGAGATTGAAGCAGAAAAGGAGCGCATCGAAATGCTCAAGAATAAATATGCCGCAGACATTATCACACCCGCCGAAACCGAGCGTGACCGTATGATTTTGACCTCCAGACAGCAGGCGGCAAAGATTGTCGGTAAAGCACAAGGTGAACTCGACGAACTCACGCAGACCATCCAGATCCTTGAGGAAGGCGGTGAGCAAGGCTTAAAAGCGTATTTGATTGAGAACTTTGAGTCCATTATGACACCGTTTGCACAAACGCTAAATTACTTCCCTGTCAAGAAGTTATCTGTAATTTCGGGAGCAGGAACGTCGTCGGGACCTATTTCTGCTGTACATCCTAATGCGGTCGATCAGGCACGAAACAAAGCCATTGCCGCAGCTTTTACGGAAGTCTTGGAGGCAGAGGAGAAGCCACAAGAGGACGAGGACTAGGAGTTAACGTTTTTAGAGCGAACCAAAAGGCCGTACTTGATCGTGCGGCTTTTTTATTTTTTGTTACTTTCCTTTGGCAGCAATGTAAAAAAATTCGCACTCCAAGGCTTTGGCAAAACGCTTAGCCGCCACCCGCATCATAAGAATAGGAAGACCTAGCATAAAAGCCGCATGAAGGACAAAAAATAGCAAAGGAAACATCATAAAAGCCGCATCGCTTGCCATAAAAGAAGCCCCAAAGCCCGCCACATAAAATAACGGCACGAGGATATACCAAACATAAAACACCTTATGAAAGGCGTTCACCTCAACGTAAATCACCAAGCGGTCGCCTTCTTGACTCATAAAGCCATGTGCCTTGGCAAAGTCCGTATTATTGGAGAAAAAACGACGACGCTTTTTAATAACAAAGCCACTGTCGCTGACTTTTCCCTTGAAGTCGTTTTTGCTTGATTTGAATACGTCCAAGGTATCCGACATCAGTCCAAGGTTGTCGTCATCAACTTGATCACGAAAGACCCGCACGAAGTCAGACTTTAGCGCATTGGCTTCAATTCGCATATCTCGAATAAAGCCTAACTTTCTTAAAAAAATCGTTCATTAGGTATTGGATTCAGGTAATTGCTTGACCTGCTCATTGAGGTCTTCGACAATAATTTCAAGGTTTTGGAGGCGGCGTTGAAGCTCCTCATTCTTTTCGAGAGCGGCTTTTAAAGCTTGGTATTCCTTATCAGAAAGTCCGCTATTCGCCTTTAACTTCTTGGCTTTAAGGTAATAGGAACCCAAAATCGCGGATAAAGGAATGGAAAAAGTCATCACGATAGCAACTAGTCCTACAAAGTCTCCCATAAATTTATTCTTGTGTTTTTACTAAAGTTACGTTATTTCCAGCAAAGAAGTTATGAGGATGAAAGAAGTAAGCCCGTAATCTTGGTACTTAAAAATGATGAAGTAATTTATTTTCAACCTCTTCTCTACCCTATTCTTACACCTTAGATCGCTTATGCAACTTATTCAAAAAAGTGATAATCTCTTCGATTTTAAGAATATGATCGATCTCCGTAACGGCCAGTGCGGCCGATGGCATGGCATTAATGGTGGCTTCTTGAGGGTCTTGCACAATGGTGGTGCCGCCGAGTTGACGGATCAGGCGCATTCCCTGTGCACCATCTCGATTTGCGCCAGATAACAAAATCCCTAAGATACCTTTTCCGTAAGCATACGCTGCCGAGGAAAACAAAATATCAATGGCAGGACGGGAATTATTTACAAGTGGCTCTGTGCTAAGGGATACAGTACCGTTAAATTCAAGAGCAAGGTGATAGTTGGCAGGAGCGAGGTAAACGCGTTTGGAGGCAATCTTTTCCTTGTCCGTAGGTTCGGATACTTTTTTAGTGCTACGGATAGAAAGTGCCTCTACAAAACCGTGCCGCACGTGTTTTAGACGATGCAAACACAAAAAAACAGGGATGGGCAGTTCTTGCGGGATAGCTGCCAACATATTCGTAATCGGTTTAAAGCTACCCGCAGACCCGCCAATGACTATTGCACGATAGGGAACGCCTTCAAGATTATCTCCTTCTGCCATGAGGCACGTTAGTCTTTAATTTTCTTATACATCTTCTCCTCGTTGTTCACAACGATAAATTTATAAGCAATATCGCACCAGATCAGGGACTCTTTTGAGCCAATAATCAGGTAGCCATATCGGTGCAAGCTGTCATGAAGTTTATGTAAAACCGTGTTTTGAAGCTGTTGGTTAAAATAAATCATTACGTTACGGCACAATACAATGTCAAACTTTGAAAAAGGCTCGCCCACAACCAGATCGTGCCGTCGGAAGGATACATTATCTACCAAGTCATCCCGCATCACAGCTTCTCCATTTGCTTCCTGGTAATAGTCCTTGAGGTGGTGTTTCCCCCCTACACGCTCGTAGTTTTTTTGGTTGACTTCCATATTTTTTAGCGAGTATGCCCCACGTTGCGCCCGTTTAATAATGGCTCGATCCATATCAGTAGCCACAATCTTCGCCTTATCAAGTGCGCCCATTTCCTCCAACATAATCGCCATGGAATAAACTTCCTCGCCAGAAGAACAACCCGCATGCCAAATCGAAATCTGCTCTTTGCTCAAAAAGAGGTTCGGCAAAACATCATTACGCAGGCTCTGCCAAAACGTAGGGTCTCGGAACATCTCGGTCACGTTTACGGTAATCTCGGATACAAACTCCTCCACAAATTGCTCCTGACGCATCAAAAGTGTTTTAAGCTGGTCTATAGATTTAAGCCTATAAAGCTCCAAGATACGAATAATCCGTCGCCGAAAGGAGGACATAGCGTAATCACGAAAGTCATGATTGAAACGTTCCTTAACAAAAAGTGCTAAATCTTGTAATTCTTCAAGCGATAATTCTTCTTTCATGAGAGGGTCTGAGTATAAGCTATTTTATATCGGGGCTAAAGTAGCATTTCATTGATAAAATCATGCCGAAGGAGGTTCATACTTTACCGTAATACCATGATATTTTTCTTGAGCCGTGTAGTCCTTTTGCAGGGGATGACCTTCCCAATCCTCGGGTAATAAAATACGCCTCAGATCAGGGTGAGCACTAAATTTAATACCAAATAAGTCATACGCCTCGCGCTCGTGCCAGTTGGCTGCGCCCCAGATTTTGGTCACCGAGGGAACGGGTACACCCTGCGTACGTACCCGAAGGTTCACCTTGTGCCTGTGTATAAAGGAAAATAGATTGTAAACGACCGTAAAGCAGTCATTTTCTTTACGTTCATCGAGTCCTGTAAGGCAAGCAAGTTGGTCAAAATAAAGTGCTGAGTCAATGTGAAGAAACAGACAGAAATCCACTAGCTCATCTGTTGGAACGTCAAAATAAGATAATCCCACTTCGTTGTTGATAAACCAGTGTTCAGATTTTGCATACTGAGCCTGAATGTAAGTAATTAGCTTGTTCATGGTATTAGGTTATAAAAACTTATCGAAAGCCAGAAAAACTTGAGCTTATTCTTCTTTAGTTTTGGTCTCCAGACCTAACTCTTCGAGTTGGTCTTTGGCAATCGGCGAAGGAGAGTCGATCATCATATCGCGGCCCGAATTATTTTTTGGAAAGGCGATAAAATCACGAATAGAGCTTACCCCATCCAGCATCGCGCACAGCCGGTCAAAGCCAAAAGCGATTCCGCCGTGTGGAGGTGCGCCGTATTTGAAGGCATCCATCAGAAATCCAAACTGTGACTGCGCTTCCTCATCACTAAATCCAAGGGCTTTAAACATCTTCTTTTGGAGGGCTTGATCGTAGATTCGGATCGAACCGCCGCCAATTTCCACCCCATTGATGACCAAATCGTAGGCATCGGCACGGATTCCTTTGGGATCAGATTCAATTTTATCACGATCTTCGAGCTTAGGAGCCGTAAACGGGTGATGCATCGCGTGATAACGTCCCGACTCTTCGTCCCACTCAAAAACGGGGAAATCGACTACCCAAAGCGGACAAAATGTGTCGGGATCGCGTAGCTCAAGTTCTGTTCCCAGGTGTAGGCGAAGCTCGTTAAGTGCCTTTCGTGTGGCCTCGGCTTTTCCTGCCAAGATAAGCATCAGGTCGCCTTCTTTTGCCCCAAACTTCTCTGCCCATGCCAGCAGGTCTTCTGCTCCAAAGAACTTATCTACCGAGGACTTAAAAGAGCCGTCTTCGTTGTATTTCACATAAACCAAGCCTTTTGCCCCAACCTGTGGCTGCTGCACAAATTTCGTTAGTTTATCGAGTTGCTTGCGTGAGTAGCCCGCGCAGTCTTGGGCCGCAATACCCACGACAAGTTCTGCCTCGTCAAAGACTTTAAAGCCTTTATTCTGAGCAACTTCGTTTAGCTCAACGAACTCCATTCTGAAACGAACGTCAGGCTTATCCGAACCATATCGCTTCATCGCCTCATCGTAGGGCATACGCGGGAAGTCAGGAAGATCCACGTTTAGGGTCTCTTTAAAAAGGTACTTGGTGAGTCCTTCGAACGTATTTAAGATGTCCTCTTGTGTGACAAAAGACATCTCGCAGTCAATCTGGGTAAACTCTGGCTGGCGGTCGGCACGGAGGTCTTCGTCACGGAAACACTTGACAATCTGGAAGTAGCGATCAAAACCCGCCACCATCAGAATCTGTTTAAACGTCTGAGGGGATTGCGGTAAAGCGTAAAACTCGCCCGGATGCATGCGGGAAGGAACCACAAAGTCACGCGCTCCCTCAGGAGTAGATTTTATCAATACAGGCGTTTCGACCTCCAAAAAATTCTCACTGTCAAGGTAATTCCGCACCGCTTTGGCAGCCTGATGCCTCAAAACGAGCTTTTGCTGCACTACCGAACGCCGCAAATCCAGATAGCGGTATTGCATACGTAGGTCGTCGCCCCCATCGGTCTGATCCTCAATGAGAAAGGGAGGAAGGTCGGCTGAGTTTAAAATCGTAAGCTCTGAAACGCGTATTTCAATGTCTCCCGTAGGAAGGTCAGGATTCTTGGAGGCACGCTCAATGACCGTACCCGTTGCCTGAATGACAAATTCGCGCCCTAAGGAACGCACCTTTTGGAGTAGTTCTTCGGGTGTTTCATCTTCCTCAAAAAAAAGCTGTGTAATGCCGTAGCGATCACGAAGGTCGATCCAAATTAAGCTACCCTTATCACGAAGACGACGTACCCAGCCACAAAGAGTGACGGTTTTATCTTGATCAGCGAGGCGAAGTTGCCCGCAATTATGCGTTCGAAGCATAGGAAAATATGTTTTATCTTTCTTTGGACAAAGGTAAAGGGGTAGGGCTAGACTTCAAAACTTGTAAATAAGTAAAGAAAGGCAATGCTCCTACTCAAGTTCCCACAGCCAAAAACTCAAGGGTGTCTTTTGCCGACTCTAACGGAATCTCCTCCATCGGTACATGTCCTACTTCGTCGTAGATGATAAAGTCGTTATTCGGAATAGCTTTATGAAACCGCCGTCCGTATTCAATAGGGATCCATACATCCTCGTGCCCCCAAAGGATCAGCGTAGGTTGTTGAATCTTACGAAGTCGCGGCGTGTTATCCCGAAAACGCCCGTTCACCATCCGCATGAATGCCTCAGGATTGCCCTCACGCGAGAACAGTTCATAATGTCGATCCACTAAGGCTTCGTTCACCTTATAGGGATCATGATACACCTCACGTATAAACTGCTCGACCACACTCCGTCTAACGACATAACGTACGATGTTTCCCAAAAAAGGCGTTCGTGCCATTTTAAAGGGCAGAGGAATACTTCCATAGTCCAGGTAACCCGCCGAGTCAATGAGTACCAGTTTTTTTACACGGTTCGGGTAAATAGCAGTGAACTCCCACGAAATCCATCCGCCTAGTGAGTTGCCAATCAAGTGACACTCCGTAACTTCCAAGCGGTCGAGCAGTATTTTGAGGTAGTTTACCTGATTGGCGATGCTGTAATCGTCTTCCGAGTTACGCCCTGTAAGCCCAGCACCTAAAAAGTCAAAACGGATGACACGGTAATTTTTTTCTCTAAAAATCTCCGCCCAAGCCTCAAACGTGTGTAGAGAAGAAAACGAACCATGAATCATTACGACAGGAAAACCCTTTCCTTCGTCCCGATAATGCATCATTGTATCGTTGACAATCATGAACCTAGAAGCATCGTTGCTGTATTTTTTAAAGAACGGATCAACCAAAGGGAAATAATAATTTGATTTGCTTCGCAACATAAAAAATAAATTTTCGTGCTACAAGATTGTCACCCGCCAAGGCAACCAAATCCACCAAATGACCGTTCTAATCAAAATAAAGAATCATACCTTCACTCATGTTTTGTATAAATCACATCCCTGATGCTTCAAAATGGGGGAAGTTGAAAAAAAAAGTTATCGCTGTGTACCATGAGTTAAAAAGTTATCTTTACTTAAAAGAAAAAACGCTTTATTCATCAGTCAGGGCGCTTTGTACATTAATTATACTTCTTTTATGCTTATTTCCGCCAACTCAATCAGTATCACAAGTAAAAAAAAACAAACTACTGATAATTGACAACATACAGAATAAAATTGACCTCTCTGAATACATTTTTCTCCTTCCAGACCCTCAAGATACTCTTGATATTGAAGCGATTCAAGACCAAAAATTTACCGCGTTAACCGAGATCGCACCCGAAGGAAATACGACCTATTGGGGAAAAATGAAAATCGAAAGTCGCCTCCCTAACCCAACCGAGTGGCGACTGCTCCTGATTGCTGATTACGTGGATGTGTACGTCCTAAAACCCGATGGAAATTACACCCACAAAATGTTGGGCGCCTTACGGCCTGGCTCCTCATTGGATATTGCTCAAGAATGGTTTCATGCGGGGCTAAAACTAGAGCCTGAACAAACTAAGACCATTTATTTTAAACTCCAGAACTTAACTAACATCTCTCCACGGCTAGATATACAGCTTGAATACGCACCTGTTCGTCAGGCACGGGTGAGCGATATTATTTCGACCAGAAACCTGACTCAAGGACTATTTCATGGTATGGTCTGGATTATGGTCATCTACAATCTTTTGGTCTATCTCTCGGTACGAGACAAAGCTTATCTATATTATGCCCTATATCTTTTTAGTGCTTCTTTATATTTTTTATCAAGATTCCGATTTTTACTTGAATATGTTATTTATGA
Organism: uncultured Cytophagales bacterium; assembly: GCA_964570645.1. Lineage (GTDB taxonomy): Bacteria > Bacteroidota > Bacteroidia > Cytophagales > Bernardetiaceae > DAISIL01. The sequence goes on from CAZNAK010000049.1 coordinate 7,215, forward strand.
CTTTCCAGAGGCAAGTATTTACCTTTGGGCAGGAGGGGTTGGTGCTGTTTCGATATGCTATCACCTGTTTTTACGTGCCTTTTTTGATACCAACCGACGTTTGCCCGACCTAGACAAAATCATATACACATGGATTTTTATAAAAGTCGCTCTGACTATTCTAGCTATTATCTGGATTACTTTTACTTACGACGTTCAAACCTTAATCCAGATCAGCGCCCTGCCCTTATTTCTGGAAATAACCATAAGTAGCTACATTCTTTGGGCTATTTTCAGCCGTTTACGTGCAACGGACATTAATAGTGTGCGGTATTTTTTGATCGGAACGGCATTTCTACTTCTAGGCTTGATCGCTTATGCGGGCTATTTTGTTGCTTATCGCCTTGAGTTAATGGAACAGTCACCGTGGATGCTCACGATGCTTGAAGCAGGTATTGCGCTCGAAATCGTATTTTTCTCGCTTGGCTTAGGGCATAAAATGCAGCAAGACAAAAGCGCAAGGCTCCAAGCGCAGGCAGATCTCATTTTGCAGCTCAAAAAGAATGAAAAATTACAAAAAATGACACAAAAAAATCTCAAACGAAAAGTTGCTGAACGAACTGCCGAAATTGAAGCACAAAATCAAAAGCTTTTAGAACTCAACGATGAAAAAAACCATCTTATCGGTATCGTTGCCCATGACCTTCGGAATCCTCTTTCCAGTGTACTTACGGTGGCTGAGCTAATGAAAACTGAACAAGAAAGCCTATCTCAGGAAGAACAAGCCGAATGCCTAGATCACATTCAGTCCGCACTAGAACGAATGAACACGATGCTCACGCGAATTTTGGATGTGCGCGCCATCGAAGACCAAAACCTCCAGCTTTACCCCGAAAAACTTGAACTCGCCGAGCTACTCGAAGAGGTGATTGCCGATTTCCGCGAACGGGCACACAAAAAAAACATCCAGCTTTCGGGGCACTTAAAACGCGAGCTGTTTGCCTCAGTGGATCGCGCATATACCTTACAAGTTTTTGAAAACTTACTCTCGAATGCCATTAAGTTCTCTCCTCCCAATAACGAAATTCGACTGCACCTAGAGGCTGCTGACGGCAAAGTTCGGGCTAAAGTCTGTGATGAAGGCCCTGGCATTGCCCCAGAAGAACAACCAAAGCTTTTTGCTAAATATCAAAAGCTTTCCGCACGTCCTACCGACGGAGAAGCATCCACAGGTCTTGGGCTTTCAATCGTCAAAAAGTATGTCGAGGCGATGGAGGGTAGCGTATGGTGCGAAAGTGAGCTTGGGAAAGGCGCACGGTTCATTGTTGAGTTTAAGGCATATCAGTAATTTCATGCCATGCAAATTTCATCAAGTCCGCTGATAGCAGCGGCTATTGCCCGTCATTTACTCGCCTTGGAAGCCGTTAAACTACGTCCTGAGTCCCCTTTTCAATGGGCTTCGGGCTGGAAATCCCCCATTTATTGTGACAATCGAATTACGTTATCGGACGTTGAGGCTAGGCAGTTCATCAAACGGGCACTGGCAGAGTTCATCACATCAAATTTCCCTAAGGTTGGCGGAATCGCGGGAGTTGCGACAGCAGGCTTGCCACAGGGTGCGCTAGTAGCGGATAAGCTGGGACTTCCTTTTGTTTATGTCCGCAGTAAAGCAAAAGCACACGGACGACAAAACCAGATCGAAGGGAACATCTCAAAAGGTAAAAACTGGGTCGTGTTAGAAGATTTGGTCTCGACGGGGGGAAGCTCACTCGCTGCCGTAAATGCACTCCGTCAAACAGGTGCAAGCGTTGAGGGACTAACCGCCATTTTCACGTACGGATTCCCGCTAGCGGTGCAGAACTTTAAAGAAGCGAAAACTAAGTGGGGTGCGTTAAGTAATTACGATGCCCTGATTGATGAGGCACGAAAAAGCGGTATCATTCAGCCAGAAATGCTCCAAACCCTACGAGCATGGAAAGAGAGTCCCGCTACGTGGGAAAGCTGAGATTTATTCAAAATTTCGTTATACAGATGAAATAAAATTTCCTCATGGGGTGATGCGTTTATGAATTATGAAAGTAATCATTTTAGTTCTTGGTATAATCTGCATGGGCTTATCCTGCCTTAATGCCCAGCCGCTAGACTACTATCGTGGACAGTTCAATGGTTATGAGGAGGTTTTGGTTACACTAAGGGAGCAGAAAGGCATTTGGGAAGGGCAGGTTACTTATATCTCCGAGCAAAACACGGCCAAATTTTTTACGCTTGAAGGTCGCATTAGCAGCAGCGGGCGTTTTTATTTGGCACAACTGGATCGCCTTGGCAATAAAAGTGCAATTTATTGGGAAGGGAAACGTAGTGTTAGGCAAATCAAAGGGCTTCGGGTAGATCAGGCTAGCGGACAGACCTACTATTTCACACTTGAAGCCTATCAACCACCAAGGCCAAAAGATAAAATTGACTCGTTGCAACAGGCTACCATTAAGTATTTTGGTGTAACTGTACCCCGCTATCGAATCTTCTTTGACCATTTGGGATTTCCCGTGGGCGTACCCGCAAAATTTAGCGACCTCCTCGAAAAAACACCGATTAACGTAGTGCCTTTTGCTTCTGCCCTACCCGACACGACACTTTTGTATCTTCGTGAAGACGTATATCGACAATTTGAGAAGCTACGAGAGGCAACGCCTGAAGATATGAAACTAAAACCTGTTTCGGCGTTTCGTGGGCTAAAGTTACAGGAACAGTTATATGAAAAATATGGAACGCAGCGGTTTGAGGCATCGGGTCACTCCGAGCATCACCTTGCGACTTGCCTTGACTTTAGAGGAATTGAAAAAGGCTCCGAGACATTTTGCTGGTTACTCGAAAATGCGTTTTCGTATGGTTGGATACCTTCGTATTATTTTCAAACTCAAACAGGAAAGCAGCGACAAGCGGGACATTGGCGATATGTTGGAAAAACAACGGCCTACGAAAAAACGCCGCATGAATTACGAAG
>CAZNAK010000050.1:0-10179 GCA_964570645.1 uncultured Cytophagales bacterium
GACGAAATCGCAGATTTACGTTGTTATTTGTGTATTTTCATACATGCGCTACCCAGTAAGCCTTCCTTTTTCTTATTTTTGGATAGCTTATACGCTGCCCTTACGCATAATCTCCCTCACAGTAGTCCGCAGGATGCTGGGAGTGGCTTTGTAAGGGAGGTAAAAAGCTACTGGCAGGGTCTTTCGACCACTTCCAGAGACTTTTTTTGCGTAAGGTCAGTTATACTGCCGAAAAAAAACACCTATCACGATGGAAGAAACTACACTACGTTTGCTGCTCGTAGAAGACGACGAACTTTTTATACCTCCGCTGGAAGCGATGCTGAGTAATCTGGGCTATGAGATTGCTGCCGTTTGTATGTCTTACGCCGAAGCCCTGTGCAGTCTTAAGCAGCATGACTACGATCTGGCTCTGCTTGATATCAACCTTAATGGGAGTGGTGAGCGTGAAGATGGCACTGCGTTAGGGGCGCAGCTTCGGGGAAAAAAGCCGTTTATCTATCTGACCGGGCTGCATGATAAAGCTACAATTCGTCGGGCAGCAAGTACAAACCCTTCAGCCTACCTTCTCAAACCTATTCAGGAAGCCCAGCTTTTTTCGGCTATACAGTTAGCGATCTCTAACCACCAAAATCATAAAACGGCTAACCTTCAGGACAGCACGAAAGCTCAAGAGTCCTTTTATGTACGGATTGGGCGAGAGGTTAGGCGTGTGAAGTGGGAGTCGGTGTATGGGCTGCAAGCATCGGGAAATTATGTGGAGGTACTTTGTCGAGATTCCTCGGTTGCTGTTCCTGTACGCGGTTCGCTCAAGTCCTTTTTGTCCAGTAAACTACCCCCAAGCTATCAAAAGCTATTCATACGCCTAGGACGAAGCACGCTACTACATCGTTCCATCATTAAACGCGTAACGGAAGAGGAAGTAATCACTACCTACGGAAATTTTGAAACAACACGGGGTAAAATGATTCAGCGTGAGTTAGGAAGTGTTGCTAAAAATAAGTAACTCATGTTACGCAAAACAGTCTGTACCGCAGGTCTGACTGTATTTTGTTTTCCCAGCTTGGAGTCAGACCTACGGTACAGACTCGTGTAAGCAATCATAGCTGCAATTTCTTTCGTCTGCGTAACAGGTATCAGAAAAAGGCTATCCTTGTAGCAAACGTTCATACTTCGCCTCATTACAGGCAAAAACCGTCTGATCAACCTCCGCTCTCCATGCCCTAAGTGCTGGGCTTTGCTCAAAGTCAAAGCTGCCAAGTGGGCGTTCAATCTCGCTGGCTTCATAGACCTCTGTTTGGCGTAGCTGCGCTAAAAGTGGCTCAAGTTGGGCTTTTTCTTCAGCAGAAAGACTAAGCATTTCGGTTTTTTCTTCAGTTTTTGGCATAACCTCCTCCTTTTGGGCTTCTCCTGCGGGCAATGTAAACCAAAACATACTACCCTTGCCGAGTTCAGAATCTACGCCGATTTGTCCGCCGTGTGCCTCTACGGTGAGCTTACAGAAGGTAAGTCCCAAGCCCGTAGAGCCTTTACGGGCATCGGCTTGTCCGAAGCGTTCAAACACCTTATCGAGTTGATCTTCGGGGATGCCCGTACCTTCGTCCTGCACAGCAAAGCGTACTTTTCCGCCTTCGGTTTGCTCTGCCTTGAGGGTGATTTGGCTGTTCAAGGGGCTGTATTTGATGGCGTTGGTGAGCAGGTTCATCAGCACACGGCTCGTAAGTTCGGGATCAGCGTGAGTGGCAAGGGTGTTCGGTTCAGTGATGAAGCGGATATTCTTCGTCTCTGCGGCAAAGCGTACTTGTTCGATAACTTCGGCAAAAAGCTGGCTTACGTTTCGGTGCTGTGGCTGAATTTGTACGTTTGTATCGCTAAACTTTTGCACATCGAGCATATTCATCACCATCTGGAGCATTCGCTGGCTGGCTTGGTGGGCGTTGCGGAGCTGACGGTCTGCATGGTTTTGAGTAGCAAAAAGCACAGCATTGAGCGGATTTTTCAAATCATGGACGATCATACCCGTCATTTGCTCTTTGAAACGATCCAACTGGACGAGCTTGTCGTTTGCCGTTTGGAGTTCCTCGGCTTGAAGCTGGATTTCTTCTTTTTGGGCGGAGAGCAGTTCGTTGGCGCGGGCTTTGGCTTGCCGCTGGCGATAGAGCAGTCCGGCAACGACCAGAATGGCAAGCAAACCTACGCCCAAGCCTGCAAGTTGGGTGTTACGCTCTCCGATTTGGGCATCGCGCAGGGCTTTTTCTTGTTCAAAAATAAGACGTTCCTGTTCTTGAGCCATCGCCAAGGAGTCACGTTCTTTCTGAAACTCAAAGTCCGCTTCGAGGCGGGTGATTTCTTTGGTTTTCTCTTCGTTAAAAAGTGAGTCTTGCATCTCATAATTCAACTCACGATACCTCAGAGCTGCCTTATAGTCTCCCATTGCTTTGGCAGTTTTATAGGCATTCATGGCAGATGTCTTGATATATTCTTTATTGTTTGTTTTCTGGGCAATTTCCAAGGCTTCTTTGCCGTACCGAAGAGCTGTTGCGTAGTTTTTATCTTGATAAGCCGCATCCGCAAGAAGTTGTAAAGCCCCTGCTTCATCAATTCTTCCCCCCGCTTTACGCAGATGATCCAATGCGTTCTCGGCATACAGTCTTACTGAATCATACTGTTCTCTCTGCTTGGATATAAGTCCGATATTAACATAAGTTTGCCCAATTCTGTAGTTCCATTTTCGTTTATTGTATAGAGCTAAAGCCTTGTGATAGTAATCTAAAGCACTTTGCGTATCCTCTTGTCTTCTGTAAAGGTTACCTAAACTGACGCAGGCATTGGCTAATTCTTGATCTGATTTTGTTTTTTGTGCATACTCTACTGCTTTTTCCAGCATCGTGATGGCTTTAGCCATCTCTTTTTGGTCTTTAAAACAAATCCCTTTTAACTGGTACAACCGAGCGCGGTAGAGAGGATGCTCAATCCCTTGAAGTAACTGTAAGCCTCTGTTGCAGAGTCTAATGGCATTGGGGTAATCGCCTGTTAAGCGATAAATATTTGCCATAAGCCGCGTAACTTCTGCTGCCGTAGTTTTTTTTGGGTAGTCGTCGATGGATATTTCCGCTTCCTTACAAAGTTTTAGTGCCTCCGTGGTCTTTCCTATTTTTTGATAGATCAGTGCAATATTGATGTAGTCAAGGAGTAGGTTGGTAGGATTGATTTCCTTGTCAAGTTCTAGAACGGCAGTATGGTACTGAATTGCCTTGTCGTATTTTTTTGCTAGGTTACAGGTAATGCCAAGTTTTCGATATACCGTAGCCAGCCCTTGCTTGTTTTCTATCTCTTGATAGATTGGGATAACTTGCTCGAAAAAAGCAATGGCTTTTTCACGCTGATTGATTTGTGCATGTGCCTCCCCGAGGATGTAATTTGCCGAGCCTTTGCCTTTGGTAAAGTTCACTTTTTCCGAGAGTGCAAGGGCTTCGGTGGTATGGGTAATTTTTTCCTCTGGAGGGATGCGCTTCAAACCTAATGTGATGAGGGTTTTGGCACGTTCCTCATCCGAGAGGTTGTTTTCTAGTTGTGCTTTCAGACTATCTATGGCGTTTTGCTGGGCGAATGCGAATTGCACTAGAAGCAAGGGCAATAGAAGGAAAAGGTACTTCATAGCTTTGTTCGGGTTGAGCGTTGAAGTACAAATATAACGTAAAACTGATAAGTAACAGCAAAGACAACGAAAGCCTCCTGATAATTAAAAAGTGAGGCTTTTGTTGTCTAGTTTTTGCTCTATTTCGACTTGGTTTTCGAGTTTGGCGATGGCTTTTTCGGTGCTTACGGAACGTAGGCTATCGTTAAGCGTTTTGTATTGCTCTAAATAATACAAAGCTGAGTCGTAGCGTCCCTTTCGCTTATAATCGTTGTATAATAGCTCGGCAAACATACGCCATTCTGTGTGCATATTTAGTTGTTCGGCGAGCCGTCGTCCTTCCTGTGCGTATCGTAGGCTCTCCTCCACTTGCCCATTCAGTTGGTAGATATGCGCCAGACTTTGAAGCGAATTTACCATGCCATACTTATCGTCGAGTTTTTGGCGTATTGTAAGGGCTTTTTGGGCATATTGCACCGCTTGTCCGTACTTTTCTTGAAGTTTATAAATCATCGCAATGCCGTTGAGGTTGAAAGCCAAACTTATTTTATCTTGTGTCTGCTTCAGTAGTACGATGTTCTTTTTCCGAAACAGCAGGGCACTGTCATAGTCTTGGGTTAGCGTATATAGCGAGGCAACATTATTGTAACCCCTTATCAGTGCCTCCACATCACCTAGACTGTCCAGTAGTTCAACGGCAGATTTTTGATACCGGAGTGCCTGATCGGTGTTTTTGCGTTTAAAATACACGCCAGCAATGTTGCCCAGAATATTAGCCTGCCCAAGTAAATTTCTTAATTGACGGTTTAGTTCCAGCACGTCCAGATAATACTGCAAGGCTCGGTCATAGTTTCCCTGATAAAAATGGATTATTCCAAGGTCGTTTTTGACATTGGCAAGCTCTTGTTTATCGCCTAACCTCTGGTAGTACGACATACTTTTGAGCAGCGGAGTTTCAGCAGCAGCATACTCTCCTCCTGCGATCTGCGCCTTCCCCAGAAAGCGATGGGCGGCTGCTCGCTGAACGATATTTTCCTTGCGTTCAGCTATTGCGATAGCCTCTTGTGCTACTTGCTTTGCCGAGTCGGGGCTAGTATCGAGGAGTAGGGGAAGAGCGGCGATTAGGGTGTTTAGTTTTGTTGTATCTTCCCTAGCGTTTTGATAGATAAATGTAAGGCTATCCAGGGACGATCGTTGCGCAAAAACAAGCTGGGTAGATACCACGAAAAATATCACTATATATCTTAGCATGACACTTAGTTTTTTAGGTAAGTAGCAAAGCAAAAATATAGTATTTTTTATCAACCAAGCCAATAGTTGTCCATACTCTAAGTGAAGTCAAAGTCAGGGGGCAGTGAAGGCAATGAGCTAAAATTGTGAACTCATCAGAACAAAACAACCTACCCCAAAACTGGAGTAGGTTGTTTCAATATATGACTCAAATCTTTATTGCAAAAAGCCTTACGGCTGGATCGTGAGTATGACCGCCTCGTCCCCCTCAAAGATCGCGTCTTGCTGCACTTGTAAGACAAGCTGTGCCGAAGTCTGTCCTGCGCGGGAATGGTGATGGTGCCCGCCGTAGCAGAGAAGCTATCTGCGCCGCTGACTAGCGTATAGTCGTCGCTGAAAGTTGCCGTGCCGGAGACGGAGAAGTTTACGGTCAGGCTGCTTGTTGGCGTTACCGATGCGTTAAAGGTGAAGGTCAGGCTAGTGCCATCGTCCTCATCAATGGTGCTTGGCGCAAGGGCGATGGTGATGGTTGGTACAATCCCCGTCCCACTCACCCCAAAGCTCAAACTCGGCTCGTCGCAGTCGTTGGAGTTGATAGTGATCGTTGCGCTGCTTGTGCCCGCTGCGGAGGGTGAAAAGATTACATCAAAGGTCGCGCTGGCACCCACTGCTACCGTACTCGGAGTGCTACTCAGACTGAAGTCTGAGCTACCCGTTTCCGAAATGCTAGAGATGTTAAGCACTGCTGTATCCGTGTTTTCAATGGTGTAGCTTAGTGTCTGACTGCCTCCTATGACGACAGTACCAAAATTTGTGGTACTCGTACCCGAAAGGGTGATCTCGGGTAACGGAACCGCCGCCGTTTCAAAAGCACCCATATCCACAGCGCAATTAGTAATTCTTGAGTTTCCCGCTGCATCGGTAGTAATACCAACTGGGACATCGGCATCATTTCCTGCATCAATCGCCGGAGAGCTGGCTTGCAGTGTAAGATCACCCGCAGCGGCGTTGGTAAGGGGGTTCTGGTTGTAAATATTATTCCCGCTATCCACCGAACCTACAGGAAGTGAAGCCTCTTCAATTAAAGTATAAGCTACATCAAGTCCTAGGCTATACATAAAGTCAGCATTAAGGAAAGAAGGCCTACCATTTCCCCAGAAAATGCTGTTACGTACGATAGCACTAAAACGGATTCAGCCCCCAGCCTAACTTTCCTCCCAAAGGGAAAGGAACACACCTATTTCCGTATAAAACGCTATAATTTATTGATTAACAGCGTTTTGAAAATGAATATAGCTCCCCTCTCCATTTTGGTAGAGGGGCTGGGGATGAGGCGATAACCCAGCATTTTACATTTTTGTCAGGTATTCTGAAATCAGATGAAAGCAAAAACTACAAAAGTCTAAGGTGCTCATCAGCAAAGGGTTTTTTGTAATTTGTAACAAAAGTAATCTAAACATTTTTGAAAGCCAAATAGTAAGTAAATGTGCTAATTTATTAATTTGGTAATGTGTTAATTATTAGGCTTTTATATGAAAAAATAAAAACTAAATATGCTCGGGTACTTAAGGTTTAAAGTTTGTTGGTTGCAACCTCACCCCCACCTCTCCGAAAAATGGCTACGCTTATGACATAAGTCGATACACAAACCACCGGTAGGGTCTTTTCCGACCACTGCCGGGGTACTTTCCGCCCAAACAAAGATGATCCGTTGTTCTCTGTCTGCATAGTACTTTTCCGTGTAAAAAACCAGATCAGGAGTGATAGCGTGCGGCTGTGCTTGTAAGTCCTCGACGCTGACCTTTACGTAGAATGTCTATGTTGACTCTGGGGATAGCGAAAACGCAAAGATACCTTTGCGCCTATTTCGGTCAAAAATACTTAGTCCTGCTTGAGCCGTTTTCCATTCTTCCTCTGCCTGATAGTAAAGCGTATTATTGATCTCTGGGATCATGATTATATACCCCTTTTGAGTCTGCTTAGAAGCATTTTAGATAGCGAAGCGAAACCACCAATAGCGTTCCTGTGCGGGTCTATACCCTTCCGGAAAAGGTTGGAAAGTAAGGCTAGAGTCTGTTAGAACCTCCTCAAAAGAGTAGTTCTGATCGATTAAAAACTCAAACCCCTCAAAACTGTCTACCTTTTTTCCCTCCCAGCGGTAAGTAGAGGATTGACCGGCACAAAAAGGAGTGAGATTCCAAGAGAGAAGTAGAAGATAAAGAAAGGTTTTATTCTTACGCATACACCAAGCTACAAGCTTCTACTGAATTATCGAAGCTTATTTCTATTTACCTTTAGGTAGCATCGCGATAAAGGCACTTCCCTCTCCGATCCGACTTCTGATGTGGATTTCTCCTTTGTGTTTTTCAACAAGCTGCTTACATATTTTAAGCCCTAAGCCCGTCCCGCGTTCTCCTGCGGTTCCTACGGTTTTTGTTTTGTTGTCAATGCGAAACAGTTTTTCAGCCGCTGCTTCGTCCATACCGATTCCCGTATCCCATACGGCAAGTAAGTCGGTTTTTTTAAGGCTTTTAAGATGTATGGATACTCTACCTCCCTGCGGCGTAAATTTTATTGCGTTGTCTATAAAGTTCCGCACGATGGTGCCGATCATATTGGGATCTCCAAAGATTTGCCTTTCTTCGTCAATATATACGTTTAGTTTAATGGACTTATTCGTTACCTCAATCGACTTTTGCTTTAAAACTCGGTTAATTAAATCGGCTGCTCCAAAGTGTACAGGCTGAAACGCCGCGGCTCCCATTTCGTTACGCGACCAGATAAGTAGGTCTTCTAGCAGGCTCTGTGCGCTAGAGGAAGCTTTTCGAGTTCGGGCAAGTAAGTCTTCCAACTCCTCGCGTGTCATGTGCGCTCCAAAGTTCTCGTAAAGCTCTAAAATTCCTGAAATGCTATTGAGCGGGCCGCGCAGGTCGTGTGCAATGATCGAAAAAAGGCGGTCTTTTGCGGCATTTAGCTCTTTGAGCGATTCGGCGAGTATTTTTCTTGCATGAATTTCGTCAAAAAGTATAGAATACCCCTCAGGGATAGAACTAATTTTTATTTCCCACCACGTTTTTAACTCGGGATGAAACCACTCGAAGACGGTTAGGGGACGTTTTTCTCGAACAGTCTCTTTGTATTGTCTCTGCCAAAAGTCATTTCCTGTCAGCAGGCGTGGGTCGGAAAACATACGCCCGACAAGGGTAGCGGGGTCATATCCCATCACTCTTGTAATAGCACGATTGGCATTGGTGATATACCCTTGATGATTGACGGCCATAAAGCCTTCCGTTAAGCTTTCGAGGATGTTATGTAGCCTTTGATTTCCGTCTTGTAGCAGTTCTCTAAAACGACTTTCGCTTGTCACGTCTCGGACAATGCCAAATGAGCGTACCGGCTGGGCATTGGTGTCTCTAATAATCTCGCCGTACAGCTCAATATACCGTACCTTTCCCTTAGGGGTAACAACCCGATATTGAAGACGATACAAACGTTCATCCGTGTTGGCAATCGCTTCGTAATACTCTGCCAAGGTATAGTTTATGTCCTCGTCGTGGATGAGTCCAAAGCCAAGCTCAAGGGACGGAGGGGTATCTGGTGAGATACCATAAATTTGATACGCCTGATCACTCCAAAAAACAGTCTGTTCGTTAAAGTCAACTTCCATAATTCCTACTCGACTTACCTGCTGGATTTTTTCAAAATAATTGATCTTTCGGATAACCTCGTCTTGTATTTCAATATTTGCCTGTGAGTCAGTCAAAAGCATATATATTAACTTGACGTGACCATTTTCTTGTATCGGATGAAAGAAAAAGTTATAAACCTGATTCTCGATAAAAAGCATCAAGTTAGATTTTCCCCCTTTTTTGATGACTTGCTCAAAGCAACGAAGCAGATCTTCGTGTTCTGCATAGTGTTCCTGAAGCCGCTGACCTTTGCGCAGACGAGGGAAAGGACGTACCGCTTTGTGTTGAGCATGAAAGGCATCCAAGACGATGCCCGACGGCTCCAAACGATATAAGCGAAAAGGCAGATCGTGTTGCCAAGCATGTAACGGCTCGGTAGTCTTTAAGGAATCGGCTCGGTATGAGTGTTCTTGATTAAACAACACAAACTAAAGTAACTAAAAAGAAAATAGATGCAAAGTGAGGCATCTCTTGTAGAAACTGAGTCAATTGCTAAAAAAGCTCGGCGTACTTTCGCTCTCCTGATCGGGTAATTTGCTGTAAATAAAACCCAGAAGTGAGGCTAGGCTGGCTATCTCTATGATTGTGCCAATTTTCGTAGGTGGCATAATCCAGCGGTTTTCTACGCTCCAGAACCTCAAATAAGGGTCTGTTTTTCAATACACTAGCCGCTTCCTTGCAAATAGACCCTTCAAAAACTTTAGCTTTCGAACCACTGCCGTAAGCAATAAATCCAATCTTTGTGCCGACAAAACTACTATTTTTTTGCAGTATTTTACCTATACCACTCAGAAAGCTCATAAAAATAGAGGCCGTGTACATGTTTCCAATCTCTGCCGAGGCACGTTGACCTGGTGCTAACTTACTGCTTATAAAGGACTTATAGATTTCGGAGCGACCTACTTGCTTAAAGTAATTTTTATCATTTTGGTAACAAATGCCAACCTCTTCCGCTAGCAAACCACCGATTTTTGTATTTTGATTTTCGTGCGCAAAAATTTGTGTAAAAATGCGCTGCCCGTGTTTGGCATAAGGAAGATGAAAGGCAATTTGTGCCCAATCCTCAAGGCAGAAGCTACTATGCTGACCTTTGAAATGCTGGAAGGCAGAAAAAATACGATCTTGATAGCATTGATTTGAAAACTGTCCATCAAAGATGGGCGTTTCCTTAAATACTTGTAGGAAATCAGTCTCGCCGCCCAGAATTTCGCCTGCCTCCCCATTGAGTGAAAACAGTTCCTCGACGAGTGTCTGCGCTGACTGATTTTGGATATTGGCTAAATCCAAAACCTCCTGAATGAGATCGGCTTTGTTGTACCTTCGTTTGGGCTTATAAAAGTCATGAACGCTTCGGGTAGAGACACCCCATTTGGTATTCATGGCCAGCACACGCGGGTTTTGCTTAATGAGCAGTGCTACCGCGCCTGCTCCCTGAGTATATTCTCCGCCTGACCCTAATTCGTACTTTGCATGGTCTGAGGCTACGACGATACCAACGCGATTTTCGTCGTTTGCCGCCCAGTCAAGTGTATTCTGGAGAGCATCCACTGCCCCAATGCACGCGAAGGTCAGGTCAACGACATCGCAGTTCTTCGAGAACACGCTAAAGTTCACGCCCCCGTC
>CAZNAK010000051.1:0-4203 GCA_964570645.1 uncultured Cytophagales bacterium
GATAACTAATTTAGTTTTCCCAGAGGTTGTTTTCGTATTCTACAAGCTTATATTGGTATTCCAATTCCGCAATAGCTCCCTGACGCTCCATACCGTAGATGTCCACGATAAGGTTATCATTCGGATTATCAAACTTTCGGATACGCGCGGCGAACAAACGAAGATCAAAAGCATACTCTAAGTTGAGGTGTCCACGGTTGTTGCTTTCGTTGTACCATACTGCATCAGGGTTGTCTCGGAAGAGGTTCTGGACAAGCTCCTTGTAACTAAACGTCGCGAGTGGTTTCTCAAAACCTGCTGGGTTAAAGGCTGCCGGAATAAAGAGTGTAATAGACTGAATGTCATGATACATTCTGGAACGTTTACGATCAAAAATCAAGTCCTCTGTAAACTGCAAGAAGTAAAGTTGGTTTGGAAAATACTCGTTAGCACTTTCTTCAACTGCATCATCACCACCATCATCACCCCATCCGCTATCATCACCCCAGCCACCGCCGAGATCATCTTCACCGAAACCAAGTGCCAGTTCTTCCTCACTCAAGCCGCCACTCGCATCTTCCATCTGTAAATTTTCGAGAAACTCCTCCTGTGACATTCGAGTTGTCAGCGAGTCATTTTGGTAAGGACGGATAATACCGACTTTTGCCGCTTCAATAATCAGTTTGGTAATTTCTAAATCTTTGGCAAAAAATGGTTTGTTCTGTTTTTGGCGTAAGTCCATTCGGTAGGTCAAACGCTTACGGAACATAATGTCAGATTCGTGGATAGGACGGAGGGAATTAGGATTACGACCACCATCGGCGTATTCCATACCAAATTCGCCCGACATACCCCCTTGGGCAGAGGCTGTATTAAGCCCTAGCAATAGGAAAAATCCAGCCCAAGCCAGTTTTGCTATTTTTTTCATGATAAAATTGGGTAATTTATTGTTGTAAATACGTAACGGACCGATGCCCGACAAATTGTTTTAAAGCTGTAAAATGTGCCGCATTAATGGAGTACTTTCGGTTAGCTGCGTGGGCGGCGACAGTGTAAGCACGATGCACACCTTACCGTCGATGTTATAGCCCGCCAGCATGAAGCCTTTGAGTTCGGTATTGTAATCTCCATGTCCTTTGGCAAAATAAGCTGTCTTGGGGTTCCCATCTGTGTCATAGGTGGTACGCGTGTATTGTGCTAGCGTCTGCATCCGTGGGTTCATTCCCGTGAGCATCTCCTGAAACCGCTCCTGCACGTTTCCCGCTTTGTACTGATGGTAATACACTTGCATTACACTATCGGGGCTTGTTCCCATGATCATATCATAGTCTGGCATAGTTGCTTGTCCCATATTCCAGTTCAGGGGTACTTCAAACGAATAAGCGAAACCTTCGGCTCGTACAAGTTTGAATGAGGCATCGTTCTGCGCAAAAACGGTGCTTCCTAGACAAAGTAATAGGCTTAAAAACAGAAATCTCATAATTTATTTTTCTTGTTTAATCTCTAAGTACGTCAAGTTGTTGAAAAAAGCCAAGAAGTTTTTCAACTTGCCGTATGCAACGTATAATTTTAGGAATTATTCCTGCGCGTTATGCCGCTACGCGTTTCCCCGGTAAGGTCTTGGTAGATATTCAAGGTAAACCCATGATCCAGCGTGTTTATGAGCAAGCCCAAAAAAGCCAGTTACTCACCGACGTAGTGATCGCTACGGACGACGAGCGCATAAGAACAGTAGCGGAGGGCTTTGGCGCAAAAGTACTTATGACGGATTCCGAGCATCCGAGTGGAACAGATCGCTGCTTTGAAGCCCTGAAAGCCTACCAAGAAGAGAATAACGCTACGGTTGATTTTGTGCTGAACATTCAGGGTGATGAGCCCTTTATCCAACCCGAACAAATCGACTGCCTGGCTACCCTCTTGAGTGATCCGAAGCTGGAGTTGGCAACTCTGATCCATAAGATTAAAGATAAAGCCGATCTCCAAAACCCTAATGTTGTCAAAGTGACCGTTTCGGAAGGGGGTAAAGCCTTGTATTTTAGTCGTTCCGCGATCCCTTTTGTACGGAATCAAACGCACGCAGACTTCTTCCGTCATATCGGAATGTATGCTTATCGCGCGGATGTTTTGGAGAAAATCACCCAGTTACCCGCTTCCCTACTCGAACAAACCGAGGGTTTGGAACAGCTACGCTGGCTTGAAAATGATTTTACCATCCGCGTGGCACTGACAGACCTAATGAGTCGAGGCGTGGATACTCCTCAGGACTTGAAAAACTTACCATAAAACTCAGTCAAATTCAAAAAGAAACTCTTCGTAAGCGGCTTCCAGCTCCTGAAGCAATTTAGGTTCATTGGCTTCCTTACAAACTTCAATTCCCTTTTCGTAGCTCTTTTTTGCTCCCTCGATCTGATTAAAATCTATTTGTAAGGCTGCTAAGTGGTAGTACGTCCCCGCATATTCGGGATTGGTTTCGGTGAGCTTTTGAAGAATTTTGAGTGACTTTTCGGGATCATTTTCTCGATACTCCATCGCAAGAGCATAACGTAAAAAAGCGTCTTCGGGATCGTCTTGTAAAAGGGCTTGGAGTTGTTCGAGTCTAGACATAGAATTTTTTCCGTTGAATAAGTTCAATTACTGCCTCAGGGACAAGGTAGCGAATAGAGGCACCCTCACGAATACATTTTCGGATAAATGTTGCCGAAATATCCAGCATAGGCGCATTGACGACTTCAATTTTGGGATGTTCTACCAGCTCCACAGGAGGCGTGTTGGGACGCGGAAAAACCAAAATACCGTAGTACTCAAGGATTTGCTTGTAGTTTTTCCATTTTTTGAAATGTGTCAGATTGTCACCACCCATAATCACGCGAAAGTCGTGGGGGTACTTCTCGTGTAGCAAAGTCAGCGTATCAATCGTGTAACTAGGCTTAGGCATCCTGGACTCTACGTCTGAGGCACGCAAACGGTCGTTGTCGAGCGTAGCCAGACGCACCATGTCGAATCGGTCTTGTTCATGCAAAAGATTACTCTTTTTCTTGAATGGATTTTGGGGCGAGATCACAAACCACGTCTCGTCAAGTCCCCCGAAGGTTAACATCGAGTTTGCCAAAATTAAATGCCCTACATGGATAGGATTAAACGAGCCAAAGAATAAACCGACTTTCATAGCCTGAATGTACTATAATTTTTTGGTTCTTCGCCAGAAAGTGCCAACCTTTGATCTGAACGATGCCTTTAATTCCTTAAAAAAATATGTGGACAACAACTCGAAGCGAAAATTTATTTTCTCAAGCGCAAACGCATATTCCGGGCGGAGTCAACTCACCCGTTCGTGCTTTTAAAGCCGTTGGCGGAACCCCCATTTTTATTAAATCTGCGAAGGGAGCTTATGTTTTTGATGAAGACGGAAATAGGTACATTGAACTCATCAACTCTTGGGGACCGATGTTACTCGGCCATGCGTATCCGCCTGTTGTGCAGGCAGTACGCGAAGCGGTTGAGCATTCACTTTCATTTGGGGCCCCCACTCAAAAAGAAATCACGATTGCCGAGCTAATCGCCAAGATGGTGCCTTCTGTCGAAAAAGTTCGTATGGTGAACTCAGGAACGGAGGCAACCATGTCCGCCATTCGGGTGGCGCGTGGTTACTCAGGACGTGATAAAGTCATCAAGTTTGAAGGCTGTTATCACGGTCACGGCGACTCATTCCTGATCGCGGCCGGCAGTGGAGCCGTCACAATGGGACATCCCAACAGCCCCGGAGTCACGGAAGGAACGGCAAAAGATACCTTGCTTGCTCCGTACAACGACTTGGAGGCAGTTAAAAAGGTCGTAGCGGCAAATAAAGGCGAAATTGCGGCGATTATTCTTGAGCCTGTGGCGGGAAATATGGGATGTGTATTACCCAAAAAAGGCTTTTTGGAGGGCTTGCGTATGCTTTGCGATGAAGAAAATATCGTCCTGATTTTCGACGAAGTAATGACAGGCTTTCGGTTGGCAGCAGGTGGCGCACAGGAGCTTTATGGCGTAACGCCCGATATGACAACGCTCGGAAAAATTATTGGCGGCGGAATGCCTGTGGGCGCGTACGGCGGAAAAACGGCGATCATGGACTTTGTTTCTCCGGCAGGACCGTGATTGCTGAACGTGAGTTTTGGGCTGTGCATCTCACTAGGCCAACGTGTTTGGTCAGCGGCTGCGCTGAGAGTCCGCTGGAGTGGGTGT
>CAZNAK010000051.1:4213-6426 GCA_964570645.1 uncultured Cytophagales bacterium
CTTTCAGGAAATCCCGTCGCGATGGCAGCAGGCTTAGCGATGCTCCAAGAACTCGACCAGCACCCCGAGCATTTTGCAGAAGCCGAGCGAAAGACGACAGCAGTTGTGGACGGCATTAAAGAAAACTTAAAGACGCTTGACTTACCCTACACCATTAACCAGCTTGGTTCGATGTTCACGCTGTTCTTTACAGACAAAAAGGTAATCGACTTTGCGGGAGCAACTGCCTGCGATATGCCTAAATTTGGGCATTATTTCCACGAGATGCTCAAGCGCGGGGTATATTTGGCTCCTTCTCAGTACGAAAGCTTGTTCCTGTCCGTAGCACTTTCAGATCAAGACATCGAGGACATCGTTAAGGCAAATTATGAGGCTTTAAAGGCGATTCATTAGACATACTAAACATACGTAAGGTGTTGCCCTACGCTTTTGATGCCACGCTTTCAGCGTAAGAAGAATACTTTGAGGAAGTATTTACCCCTTAACAACAGGGCAGTGCCCTATGCTTTTCTCCGTTAACAATCATTCACAAACCGCGTAAAAACCGCCCCAGAAGCGTTCGTACGTATCCGATTAACTCTGGGGAAATCCCAGAGTCAATCGTAAGTATGCAAATCCTTCTGGGGATTAGCCAGGGCTTGTTATTTAAAAGAAATACGTTCTGGGCGATTCCCAGAATGAATATTACAGATACACACTGCCCTGAACGGTCGTATAGCGGTCATCGTACGTGTACGATCGCTTCTGGATAGGCTTAATGCGTGTTTCTATCATCGTAAACGGTAGGTATATCCAAATAGAAATTGCCAAGAGAGGTTTCGGGTCCGAAGATCGTCTTGATAAACTGAGGCTAAACCGACTTGCGCGCGAACATCAAGGTGAAAAAGGTGGGTTTCGGGAATGCGAAAAGGGTCAATGACGATGCCGCCACCCCAAACCACCCCAAAATCCCAGTCTTTGAAGCGTTCACCGTAGTCAGTTAGGGTGCGCTGGGAGGATAAAAATCGTGCACCATAGGCTCCAACTGTCAACCTTCCCCGAACCGACTCATAGTCAAAGCCGCTGAAGAGGTAGGAGGCGGTGGGCTGCCAGATCATATAATCTACTGATAATGTGGTGGTGTCGTTCTCATTACCTTTTCGTGCCCACTGAAAGTCGTTTTGGAAGTGCCAGTTCTCGCCGAGACCTAGGTCTAAAAATAACCCTCCTTGGTATGCCCACCGAAATTCAGCGTTTGGGTCAACGGGGCTGCCCGTTAAAAAAGTACGCGCAAGTCCCATTCTTACTCCGAGGTCTATCGTTTGTGCCGATAGGTTCAGGCAGATAAAATACAAGATAGCTAGGGTGAAATAACGAATATTCATGTACCTAAAGGTACGCTTATTCTCAAATTTGTAACTTGCCTACATGGAAACCGAGAAAAAAAATTGGATCAAACGTCTCCAAGCGCGTTGGCAACTTAAAAACACCACGCAGGTAATGAAGGTATTGCTCGTTTTTGCCCTCACAGGTACGACAGTACTCGTTATTAAGCCTTTTGTTTTGACGTTGCTGGGGATTGATCGGAAACTTCAAGGTTGGGAGTATTTTGTTTATCTGTTGGGCATATTGCCTGTATATCAGCTAATTTTGTTGTTTTATGGCTTTCTGCTGGGGGAGTTCTGGTTTTTCTGGAGTTTTGAAAAAAAAATGGTTATTCGGATAACCCGACTGTTTAAGAAAAATAGGCTCGAAGATCAGAAAAACTAATCATATGATCAGAAATAATGATCAGGCTGTCAAGGGGTTAAGCCTCAAAGCTTTATCCTACTTTGCGCTGTTACCTATCTATTAAATTCAGAAGTTAACGTATTACTTAACCAAAGAAAGTCGTATATTTAATCAATGATCTTTCATTTTTAATTTCGTACACAAAATAAATTTTGTTTAGGCATTCCGAATAATTGTTCAACAAAAATTTGGAATCATGTTTAAGCTAAATTACATTTGTATTAAACAAAACGACCAAAGGTTATGACATCAGTAGAATTTAACTTCGCACTTCAAGAAATGACTTATTCTCTTCGTCCCTTTGCGCTCAAGCTCACAAAGGATAGCGAAGAGGCCAATGACCTTCTCCAAGAAACGGTTTTGAAGGCATTCACTAACCGTGACAAATTTAAGGAGGGTACTAACCTAAAAGCATGGTTATATACGATCATGAAAAACACGTT
>CAZNAK010000051.1:6436-10121 GCA_964570645.1 uncultured Cytophagales bacterium
CGTTCATTACGAATTACCAGCGTTTGGTACGTCGTAAAACATTTATTGATACAACGGATAACCTCCATTACATCAACTCTACGGAGAATATTTCTCGTAATGATGCCTATTCGCATTTCATGTTAGAAGACATCCATGAGGCTATTGATGGCCTTGATGAGCCTTACCGTGTACCTTTCATGATGCACTACCGTGGATTTAAGTACCACGAGATTGCTGATCATCTTCAAATTCCGATTGGAACAGTCAAAAACCGTATTCACATAGCTCGAAAACATTTGAAGGCGCGTTTAAAAACGTATTCAAAAAATAACCGCGATTAGGTCGTTATTAGTAGGGCATCATTTTTCACAGACTGCTTCTGTTTGCCTGCTTGCTATCTGAGTTAAAGCCCGATTTCCCTAGCGATATCGGGTTTTTTCCGTTTAATCTTGAATAGAAAACTAAAGACATTCATTTGGGCGACCCAAAAGCAATAGCATACGCCAAAGCCCAAAAAAGAAGTCGTTGAAGAATGAACCTTTGTGCAATAATACGAGTTAAAACCTTAAACAAGCCCAGAATCGCCATGATGCAACTTTTCAATTTGACGGCTTATAAGTGTAGCAAACTTATCACGCAACACTATAGCACTTCGTTCACGCTCGGCATCCAAACGCTGGATAAGAGCTTACATTACCCTATTTATGCGATCTACGGTTTTGTGCGTTATGCTGATGAAATTGTCGATACGTTTCACGCTTACGATAAGGCTGACTTACTTGCTCGGTTTAAGAAAGATACGTACACAGCCGTCGAAGAGGGTATCAGTTTAAACCCCGTATTAAACGCTTTTCAGTTGGTGGTACATGAATACAACATAGAACATGACTTGATTGAGGCTTTTTTGCACAGTATGGAGATGGACTTACATCAGACTAGCTATGAGGAAAGTCGTTATGAAGAATATATCTATGGCTCCGCCGAAGTGGTAGGCTTGATGTGCCTTCAGGTATTTTGTGAAGGAGACCGTGAGCAATATGAAGCCTTAAAAGCCCCTGCACGGCGGTTGGGTGCGGCGTTTCAGAAGGTAAATTTCCTACGCGACATGAAAAGTGACTTTGATGACCGTGGGCGTGTTTATTTCCCTAACGTAGATTATAGCGAGTTCGATCGTATCGCCAAAGCTTCCATAGAGGCAGACATTCAAGCGGACTTTGACGCAGCCTACGAGGGTATCGTAAAGCTCCCCCGTAAGGCACGGTTTGGCGTATATTTGGCTTACACATATTACTTGAAGCTCTTCAAGAAAATAAAGCAATCGACCACCGAGACGCTACTCGATCATCGTGTTCGCGTGCCAAATTTCCGGAAAATGGTCTTGCTGGCCAGCGGATACTGCCGTCATCAGTTAAATGCAATCTAATTTTGTATGGGACAGCTAGCAAAAGCAGAATTTTTACTCGAAAACCTTCGTCGTGACTACGTAGGCGCAGTGGATTCAAGTGAGCTGGCGAAAGCTAGACTAAAAGAGCTTCAAGCACAAGGTGACAATCTTCCTCCTTTGCTCCTAGCATTCTATGCGGGTTTTGAGGCTTTGGTCGCTAAGCACGAATGGAATCCTTACATTAAGCTAAAACTAATCACGAAAGCCGTAAAGCGTTTTGATCGCGCCGTTGAGGAGGAACCCAAGAACGCAGAAATTCGCTTTTTACGCTTCTCGGTAGAGCATTACCTACCTGACTTTTTAAAGAAAAGCGATCACCTCGAGGAAGACCGTCGCGCTATATTTCAGTACTTTGATACCACACCACTTACGCCGGAGAGCCGCAGAGCGATTGCCCGATTTATGAAACAGTCAGGGCGATGTGGAAGGGAAGAGGCAAAGAAGTACGAAGGGGTGATGAATGAAGCTCCCTAGAACTTCACCTTTGCCGCTAAAAGGTACAAAACCGCCATTCTGACAGCCACACCATTTTCTACCTGATCCAAAATAATAGCTTGCTCAGAGTCGGCCACATCGCTGCTAAGTTCTACGCCACGGTTAATCGGACCAGGGTGCATAATCACGATTTCTTTGTTGAGTCGCTGTAAAACATCACGCTGCAAACCGAAAAATTGGGCATATTCTCGAAGCGAAGGGATGTGTTTTGCATCCTGTCGCTCGAGCTGTATGCGTAAGACGTTGGCCGCGTCGCACCAAGCTAGGGCGGCATCTCGGTTATAACTCACTTTTACGCCCAACTCACGGATATATTTTGGGATTAATGTAGGCGGTCCGCAGACCATGACCTCCGCACCGAGCTTTTGCAGGGCGAAAATGTTAGATAACGCCACGCGAGAGTGTGTGATGTCCCCCAGAATGACTACTCTTTTGCCCACCAAATCTCCCCATTTTTCGTGAAGCGAAAAAGTATCTAGCAAGGCTTGTGTAGGGTGTTCATGTGTCCCGTCGCCTGCATTCACGATACGGGCAGGTATGTGTTTGGCAAGAAAATGCCCTGCCCCTGGACTTGGATGGCGCATCACCACCATATCAACTTTCATCGCTAAAATGTTATTGACGGTATCCAGTAGCGTTTCACCCTTTTTTACGGAGGATGAGGAGGCAGAAAAGTTTACCACGTCCGCAGAAAGGCGTTTCTCGGCAAGCTCAAAGGAAATACGCGTCCGGGTCGAGTTCTCGAAAAAAATATTTGCGATGGTAATATCTCGTAAAGAAGGCACTTTTTTGATCGGACGATTAATAACCTCCTTGAACTCAGCAGCAGTCTTGAAAATGAGGTGAATATCCTCAGGCGTTAATGATTTGATGGTCAGAAGGTGATCGGTACTGAGTGGCATAGTTGCTTAGTTTTTTTCGGCAAGCCAGATGGCATCTTCGGCATGACCTTGTTCACGCCACTCCACCTGAACCCGCTGTGAGTCAAGTGTATTGACTCGCCTGCCGATGTACTGTGGTTCGATGGGCAAATGTCGGCTGTATTTTCGATCTATCAAAACGAGTAATTCAACGTTCTGGGGTCTTCCGTAGGCCGTCATTGCGTCTAGCGCAGAACGAACCGTCCTCCCTGTGTATAAAACATCGTCGACCAATATCACTTTTTTCCCCTCGATAATGAAAGGAATATCTGTCGTATTGGCTTTAATTATGGTATCGCGACGGCGGAAGTCATCCCTGTAAAATGTAATATCTAAGGCACCAATGGGTAGTTCAACGTTAGTAAGTTCGAGGATACGTTTATGCAAACGGCGCGTAAAAATGATCCCCCGTGGCTGTAAACCAATCAGGACGGTGTCACGGAAGTCACCATAATTCTCGACGAGTTCTTGTGTTAGTCGTCCGAAGGTGGCTTCGAGGTGCTTTCTTTCAAACAAAATTCTGCGTTGCATGAACGAAAGTTACGTAGAAAAAGCGGAATATTCCATAGCTCAAACCATCATCGTTTGTTGTCTTATCCGAAAGACGCGCCTGATTGATAAGCTCTGTGCGGCAATTTGGTACATCTCCCCTTTTTCGCGTACTTTGCTAACTATAATTTCAACTTTAATTTTCGGCAACTATGAAATTTGGTGTAATCGTTTATCCTGGCTCGAACTGCGACCAAGATATGTACTTCCTGCTCAAAGAAGGTTTAGGGCAAAGTGTTGTAAAACTTTGGCATAAAGCCACGGATCTAAAAGGTTGTGATTTTTTGATTGTCCC
>CAZNAK010000052.1:0-9739 GCA_964570645.1 uncultured Cytophagales bacterium
TGAGCAGTTTGTCTTACGGACTACCTCTCCAGAAACTTCAAGGTCCATACTGAGTTTTAATCGTGAACTTTCTCGCCTAGTGGCGTATTACAGCTATGATGGTGACACCACCTCTAGTGCTGCTGTTCTCTTCCTGAATAAGCGTTTCACCAACGTCACCTATGATTTTTCAGAGGGTTCGCCGTTTCCTGAGCTTGCTCAAAATCAGACTGTCCCAACAACAGACGGTCTTACTTACCTGCAGGCAGGTACGGGAATTACGACGCGAATCACATTCCCTCACCTCAAGGCTTTTCTTCCCGACGTGGAATATCGTATCCATCGTGCAGAGTTGCGGATGTTGCCACTGCCAGGTACGATCTCCGATGACTTTCCTCCGCCCTCGTC
Source organism: uncultured Cytophagales bacterium (assembly GCA_964570645.1). Classification (GTDB taxonomy): domain Bacteria; phylum Bacteroidota; class Bacteroidia; order Cytophagales; family Bernardetiaceae; genus DAISIL01. Next base: position 388 of record CAZNAK010000052.1, read on the forward strand.
CATGTTTTTGTTTCGCTCCGATGAAGGGGGAAATATAGCGCGCGCCAGCAGTGGTAGCGAGCTAGCAATTCCCTTTGAGGGAGTTTCAGGGCAGGCTGCCTCATTTCGATATAACGCCAATGGTCAAAACTACGGTGACGTGAATATTACCCAATATTTGCAGCGTTTGCTCGACGAGGAAACAGAGAACAATGGAATTATTTTAGGTCCGACAAACAACGAAAGCACCGTTAGACGGGCTATTTTTCAGGATGGTAACCCCTTGAACTCTAATCCAATTCAGTTAAGGGTGTTTTATACCATTGTACAATAAAACTAATTTTTATTATGTGTGGAATTGTAGGTTATGTAGGTCAGAAAGGTGCTTATTCAGTCATTATCAAAGGACTCAAACGCCTTGAATATCGTGGATATGATAGTACGGGATTGGCGATTTTAAATGGCGAACTTCGCATGTACAAGAAGAAGGGAAAAGTATCAACCCTCGAAGAGTTTATCGGAGATAAAAACGTTGAAGGAACCATCGGTATTGGACATACGCGCTGGGCAACACACGGTGAACCTAACGATATCAACGCACACCCGCACTTTTCCGAAAGTGAGCGTTTGGCGATCATTCATAATGGTATCATTGAGAACTATGATTCCCTCAAAAAAGAACTCACCAAAAAAGGTGTGCAGTTTAAAAGCCAGACCGATACGGAGGTTTTAGTACAATTTATTGAGAGTATTCAAGAAGATACGGGGCTGGAACTACACGAAGCGGTTCGGCTTGCCCTGCGTCGGGTAGTGGGTGCTTATGCTATTATCATTATTTCTAGGGACGATCCGCATCGGTTGATTGCCGCCCGGCGCGGAAGCCCACTTGTCATCGGAATTGGCGAAAACGATACAGAGTACTTCATTGCCTCAGATGCTACACCGATTGTAGAACATACAAAAGATGTCGTTTATTTGGAAGATAATGAAATCGCTATTGTACAGCCTGGTGAGCTTTCTATCAAAAATCTTGAGGACGTTCCTGTAACCCCTTACGTGCAGACCTTGGATATGCAGCTCGAAGCCATCGAAAAAGGCGGCTTTGATTATTTCATGCTCAAGGAAATATTTGAACAGCCGCGTTCTATTCGTGACGCGATGCGTGGCCGAATTATTCCTGAGGAGGGGCACGTTTTATTAGGAGGGATTCATAAGCACCTGAGCGATTTAGTAAATGCTAAACGAATAATTATAGTTGCCTGTGGTACTTCGTGGCATGCGGGCTTAGTTGCGGAGTACTTAATTGAAGAGCTTTGTCGAATCCCCGTAGAGGTCGAGTACGCCTCTGAGTTTCGTTATCGTAACCCAATTGTGGGTAAAGGCGACGTGGTACTTGCCATATCACAGTCGGGAGAGACTGCCGATACCCTTGCGGCGATTCAACTTGCCCGAAGTCGGGGCGCGATCATTCTAGGAGTTTGTAACGTTGTTGGCTCTTCTATTGCACGAGTCACCCACGAGGGTTCGTATATTCATGCAGGACCTGAGATCGGTGTAGCCAGTACAAAGGCTTTTACAGGACAAGTAACTGTCCTGAGTATCATGGCTTTGATGATCGCACATTATCGCCGTACGATTACCGATGGGCAGCTTTCACAAATGTTACAGGAGTTGGATCGCATTCCTGAGAAAGTGCAAAGAGCACTTGACACAAACAAAAAAGTCGAGGAGATCGCAAAAATCTACCATCAGGCGAGGAACTTCTTGTACCTAGGGCGCGGGCTTAACTTCCCGGTGGCTTTGGAAGGTGCCTTAAAGCTCAAAGAAATTTCGTACATCCATGCAGAAGGCTACCCCGCCGCTGAGATGAAGCACGGACCCATTGCCCTGATTGACGAAGAGATGCCCGTCGTTGTTATTGCAACCCGAGATAGCTCTTACGACAAGATTGTCTCTAACGTCAAGGAAGTTAAAGCACGAAAAGGTAAAGTGATCGCTATTGTCACTGAAGGAGATATGCTTCTTCCTGATGAGGTGGATCATATCATAGAAATCCCAGAAACCCATGAGGTACTCGTCCCTTTGCTTTCCGTGATTCCATTGCAATTACTCTCCTACCATGTTGCCGTAATGCGTGAATGTAATGTCGATCAGCCACGTAATCTGGCAAAATCTGTTACCGTAGAGTAGAACGTTGACCAGCAGGTTTAATAATTCAGGTTTATCGTAGTAACTCCCGTGTGGGAGCCTCCACTTATTTAGGAAGCTTCTTGAGACTACGCTCTACTTCGCGCTGCTGTTGCATAGACTGCATGAGTTCATCTGCCTTAGCCTCGTAGGCACCTAGCTCGTCCCATTCTACGAAGCGAATAGAAAAATAGCCTAGGCTGTTCAATGATCTAGCCGGCGGAACGTCACCCCGAATCGGGAACCAAAACCCTTTTTTTGTAAAGATTTCTTGTGCAGGTTTACTAATCAAAAACTCTAGTAACTGTTGCCCCGCCTCAGGGTGCGAAGAGTTCTTTAATACGGCTCCTGCCCAAAGTTGGGGAACGGTACCTCCCTGCTCCTGACTCGGAAAGATAAGTTGAATGTCGGGTCGTGCTTTCTGGTTAAGGCATTGTGCCAAACGATGGCTTTCCACGAATGTCAAATCGCCCTTCCCCGCTGATATTGCATCAAGTAAAGCGGCGGTCGAGCTAGGATAAAAGTTCACCACTGCGTTCCGTTGAATCTGATTTGCCCAACGAAAAACTTTGGTTTCGCCCTGTTCAGCGATCAAAACAGCTAATAATTCGTGGTAGGCTTGTAGCGAAGAGTCTGATAGAACTACCCTTCCTGAAAATTTACTGTTTGCAGGGTCTTTGTAGGTTAGTAGCTCATCTTTATCGACTCGTTCTCGATGTGCGGCAATTAGCCAAATACTTTTAGCGATACCAAACCACTGATTTTCAGGGTCTCGGGAGTCGGCAGGAATATACCTTCGGAGTGAGTCTGAGCTTATGGTACGGAGTGCGCGTTCTCGTTTGGCTTGTTCGAGGGATGGAATATCGTACGTCCAGACAAAATCCGCGTTGCTTAGGTTCTGTTGGAGCAAAGCCGTTGAGCTACTTGGGGCAATCGGACGAATGCGAATGGGGTGTCCTGTCAGTTGCGTAAATTCTTCAAAAATTCCCCGTTCTACCGACGAGATCTCAGACACCAGTACCGTGAGTTCAGGTTTTGGAGTTGTCTCAACACCCTCGGAGTATTTCCTTTCCCCTACGCCGTTACAAGCTGTTAATAAACCACTTAGTAAAAATAAGCTAAAGACCTTATTCATCTTTATTGAATTAAGCGTAAAGCAAGATAAAAAAAATACCTAACTTGTTATTTCGAGCAAATAAAGTTATGTATTGATAACGATTTCTTAAAGTAAAGCAACTGTTTAGCTTCAGTAATGAGGAACCTAAACCATCAGAACAATGATTCGTCAACGTACCCGAAGTGAGGCGAATAATAAGCCTATCGAAGCTCCCGAAACGTTTCAGCAGGCAGTTCAACAGACTGTCGCGTATGTTCGTGTTATTATTTTTCGACTTACTCACCTTGCCGATGACACAGATATAGTCGGAACGATTAATGATATTAAAAGTGGTATTGTCCTTCAAGGTTCAAACCTTTGGATACTTATCTGCTCGATTATGATCGCCTGCATCGGACTGGACGTGAACTCACCCGCAGTCATTATTGGGGCGATGCTCATCTCTCCACTGATGTCTCCTATTTTGGGAATTGGTCTCTCTTTCGGCATCAATGATCGTGAGACGTTAATTCGCTCACTTCGCAACTTTCTGATGGCTGTGGCGGTCAGTATGTTGACGGCAGTTATCTATTTCACACTTACGCCGCGAGGCATTCTTACGCCTGAGATAATTGCCCGCACTGAACCCACACTGCTAGACGTTTTTGTCGCGTTTTTTGGTGGGTTAGCAGGAATTATTGCGGGTTCTCGGATGGAAAAAACGAATGCCATTCCGGGCGTGGCCATTGCCACAGCACTCATGCCACCACTTTGTACAGCCTCTTACGGACTTGCCAAGGGACAATGGGACGTTTTTGGGGGAGCGTTTTATCTTTTTTTTCTTAACGTAGTGTTCATCAGCATCTCGACTTTTTTGATTGTTCGTTTTCTGAAGTTTCCGCGCATTGCCCCCTCGTTAGGCTTCAGTTGGATGAGCAAGGCACTGGTGTATCCTTTGTTAGTTGTTTTGGTCTCTCCTAGTATCTATTTTTTGACCAGACAGATATATGATTACAACTTTAATTCACGCATACGGCTCTTTGTGAAAGAGCACTTCAACGAAGATGTAAGTAACAATGCAAGTGTGACCTGGGCTTATACCCCCCTTTCTGTCAGTGAACAAACCTACCGTTTGAAAGTAAATAGCTACGATAACCTTACTTACATCACACAGGACTCGGTTAGAACCCTTGAAGGGGACTTAAATGATATGCTCCACAACTCTTTTTTTGGCATTCCACATCATTTAAACCTGCCTGGCCATGATTCTTGCACTATTGATCTTTTTCAGGGGAACAAGCCTGAAGAGTTTGAGGACGAAAAATTTGCACAGAATAATTTAATTCTTTTAATGGAAGTAGATCGACGCATGAAAAAAGAAATTGAAAAAATCCGTGTGACCAAAAAACAAGTCTCCGAAAAAGACCTACAAATTCAAGCTCTAGAAAACGAGTTAAAGACAATTCGGGGCGATTCTATCCCGTTTTCTAACCTGATGACGGAGGCAAAAGCAATTTACCCCGAGTTGGAAGAGTTTGGTGTTTCGCGTTCCAAAATTTCCAACTTTGAGGCCGATACCATCGCTTATTTGGTGGGCGTAAGCTGGTCACGGAAAGTATCTCGAAATCGTTACACCAAAAAAGATAATGAAGAGCGACTTCGGCGTTGGCTTGAAGTTCGTCTTAGGGATGCCCCCGTCCGTATTATTAATTTTTAGTTTTTGGCGAATTTAGAAGAAAATACCTCAGAAGAGCTGCAAGTCAGCCAAGCGAGAAACGAACGACGGATTAGACTTATCGTAGGCATCGGGGTATTCTTGGGGTTGACTATCGGTGGATTACAGTTTTTTTTTGGGGTTAATTCGGATAAGCTTGTCGGTGTTGTCCTAAGAGAAATCGTTTATTTCAAAAGCGATGGCCTGTACCGCCTGAACTATGCGCGCATCAACCTAAACTTTGTTGGAAACTCCCTAGAAATTGATAGCCTGTATTTGACCCCCGACTCATCACGCTATTTTGATGCTACTAAAAAGCAATGGAAAGTCAAAAACCGTGTCTATGAGGTAGCTATCCCCAAGGTGCGCGTACAGGGAACCGACTTAGTGGGTGCTTACCTAGGTCGAGGAGTCAATCTGGCGGAGGTTTATTTTGACCACCCCACCATTTTGGTCGCTAGTGAGTCCGAGATGCTCGAAAAGCAGGAGTCCCCCTTCGAGATTTCCAACCTATTCTTCCTGATTTCGGATAGATTAGATGAGTTTTCAATACACGAACTCATGATTCAGGGGGCCGCCTTCACCGTAAAGCATCGTGATGCAGGAGACACCCTTCGGACGTATGATTTTAAGGGAATTACAGTCTCGACAACGGATTTTTTGATTGACTCCGTAGCCATCGACAAGCCGTTTCAGGTAGCAGATATCAGTGTACAGGTGGCACCCAACGGTTTTTTGATCCCCGAAAGCAACTACCTCATTGAGTTTGATAGTATCCAAGTCTCGACAGCCGACGAACGCGGGTTACTCAAAGGGTTGCGTCTTGTGCCCTTATTTGGCGGTGGAAAAGGCAACTTTTACGATGTGGAAGTCCCCGGTTTAGAGCTTTTGGGGATTGACTTTCAGCAAGCCTACTTTGAGCAAATCTTAACTATTGAAAGCCTTTCGCTGGAAGCCCCCCGTACCAATGTTTTTCTCTTTTCGGAGGAAGAAAAAGTGGAAGTCTCCGAGAAAAGTGCTTATGAACTAATCTCCGGTTACTTTAAGCAAATTCAGGTAGATAATATTTTGCTTGACAGTTCTTCTTTACGCATGGACTCAGACCTCAATAATGCACCTTTTCAGTTCAATAGTATCACGGTGATTCTAAAAAACTTCCTGTTCGACTCCTTGAGTTATGAAGAGAGAAAGGATCATTTTTTTATTGATGACTTTAGTCTCGTTCTCGAAGACTACATCATTCAGCTACCCGACAGCATCCACACCCTGCAAGCCGAGCACCTAACGGTATCTTCTTTTGATAGTCTAGTGTTTTTGGACAGCCTAAAAATCAAAGCGCATCCCGGTAAGCGGGCTTTGGAGAAGGTAAACCTTTCCTTGCCCTCCCTCCGGGTTAAAGGCGCATACCTCTGGGAGGTGCTCTTGAGCCGAGAGATTAAAGCCAACACGTTCAGTACTAAAGGAGGTAACCTACGGATTCCGGTCCGAGAAGTGTCCGCAGGCGGTGTACCCGATGAAGAAGTGATTCTAAATTTTTTAGCGGATAACAAAGTTACCGTTGCCCTCGAGTCCTTTAAAATCGAGGAGTTGGATATACAGACGCGTCATAGGGAGGCTGTGCGAGATATAGAACTCCAAAGTCTTTCGGTTGCCATCGAGGGGTTTCAGGTTAAACCACTCGAGACAGATCCGATTCGCGCTTCTCGCCTAGAGGTTTCGGGTAATTATTTTGATATGCCCGATAAAAACTATTTGCATCGCGTTCGCGGGGAGGGCTTTCAGGTATCCTCGCGGAAGAAAGAGTTTAAACTCCAAAAGATTCGTTACGAACCAAACTTTTCGCTGCTTAAGCTATCGGAGATTGACACGATTCCCAGAGGTTTGATTCAGCGTTCGACGATTCAAGAGCTTAGTTTAGCTGACTTTGACATCTTAAAGCTGCTCAATACGCAAGAACTATCTGCGAGTGCGTTGCGGGTCAAGGCACCGAAGGTTAGTATTTTCAGGAGTAAGGACAAACGGTCTGTTGTTGAAAAAGATTCAACGTTACAAAAGCTTTTTTTAGAGAATGAGCTACTTAAATCCGTGGTTATTGACAAAATTACGGTTAGTCAGGGCGAGTTTTCAGTCATTCAGTATGCCCCCAAGCGAGGGTTACGCGAAATTCTGGATGTGGGCGAGCTGAGTCTGGAAGCTTCAAATTTTTTGATTGATTCGGTAACCCGCCAGCAGGAATATCTATTTTTCACGTCCGATTCTATCAATTTTCATCTCGGGAATTACACGTTCTTTCTACCCGATGAGCAACATCTCATTGAGGTGGCAAACGTAGATATTATTTCAAACCTCTCGGAGGCAGAGATCAAGGGGATTCGTCTGCGTCCGCTCGTGAGTCGTACTAAAGAAAGCCGTTACAACGTAGAAGTGCCCAACATCAATCTTAAGGGCATCAACATCAATCGTCTTTTGCTCGAGAGAGCCTTGTACATGGATACACTTTTGATACCTCAGGCAGAGGGGGAGTTATTTTTTAGAGATCGCATTGATCGAAAAGCCAAACAACCACCTAAGCTAGATAATCTTTACGGACTGATTGCCTCCTCGCTCAAAAAAATGGAAATCAACTTTGCCTGGGCAGAACAAGTAAAGCTCAAGTGGGAAAACGATTTCAACGGCAAAAGAAATTTCTTTTTTACGGATGATCTTTCGATAAAAGTCGAGCATTTTGAGCTAGACTCGGCCGCAAAGTTATCAAATGAACGTTTCCTGTACGCCGATGACATCCAAATTCGGATGGGAGCTTACGAACAGGCTTTCTTGGATAGCTTACACACCTTACGCTTGGATAGCGGCTTTCTTTCTACGCGCCAGAAGTCCGTACAGCTTTATAATACCCGCTTTTTCTCTAGTCAGACACTCGAAAACAAAAGCCATTTCGATATCGCAATTCCCAAAACCTCCCTGACAAACGTCTCGTGGTTAGAGGCTTACAAACAAGAAGCACTCCGACTTTCTGCCTTGAACTTAGAACGCCCCAACTTCTCCCTTACTCTTTTTTCCGAGAAGGATGCTACCCAGCATTTAGAGCAATCGACGAAGGAAATTGAGCAAACGGCTTTACGGTTCTTTGCCAAGTATGCCGTGGATAGCCTCATAATCAAGGATGCCGAGGTTGTCTGGAACACTGAACGTACGCAGATTAAAAAAATCCTCCCGTTGAAAGACCTCTCCATCAAAGTAGAGCAAATTAACCTACCACGCACTACTAAAGTACAAGCGATTCCGTTCGCCGAGCACGTCACCGTTACGATTCCTGAGTTAGAAACCACGCTGCCCGACTCGCTTTATCTTATCGGTGGAAAAAATATTCGTATCTCGACCAAAGAACTAGCCCTTTCTGTGGATAGCCTCTTTTTGCAATCCCGGTTTTCGCCCTATTCGCTGGGAACACTCAAGAATGAAGAGGTCGATTGGCTGAACCTTGACTTAAATACACTTCGCCTTTTTCGGTTCGATTGGTACAGCTTTTTAGCGCGTAATGACATTAAGTTAGGTAAGGTAGAGGCAGACGGTGTGCGCCTGTCTTCTTTTCGTGACAAACGCCTACCTGATGGAGATTTAAAAAATAAGCCACTAGTACAAGGTAATGTAGCGGACATAAAACCACTAATCTCTGTTGATTCCATTTCGTTATCTAACAGTAGCATCCGATACCGTGAGCATAGCGACCAAAGTGATCTGGTGGGTAAGTTAAAGCTAGACTCTTTGAATGCGCTGCTGCTTCGCTTAGGCAACTTACCAAGAGACAGTACGCTTACACTCTTGGTCTCTACACGGGTCATGGAGGCGGCCAAGCTTCAAGCGAGAATGGTTTTTCAGATGCGTGATCCGGCCGATACGTATATGATGGAAGGGATGATGACGGATATGGATATGGAGGCACTCAACGCGCTCATCATGCCGCTTGCTTCAATACGAATCAACAAAGGCAAAATTGAAAATATGCAGTTTAAGGCGCGCGCCAACACCGATTTGGCTAAGGGGGCACTTCTACTTCGCTACAAGCATTTAAAAATTAAGGTTTTAGATAAAAATAAGATGGCAGCAGGACCCGATGAGCTTTTTACCTCGCTGATCGCTAATGCAATTATCAAAAACAAAAATCCAGGTACTTTCAATACCCTTCGTGTCGGTGAGTTTGAGCTTAGAAGAGATAAAAAGCGGTCTATTTTTAATTATTGGGCAAAAATCTTTATCGAAGGATTAAAATCAAGCGTTGGGCTATGAAAATAACTGTTGATCCCGTGCTTCCAAATAGTTTTTAATCAGCACGGGCTTAGGTAGTGCTTTAAGGTCGGCTTTACGGAAGGCCTTGA
>CAZNAK010000052.1:9749-10053 GCA_964570645.1 uncultured Cytophagales bacterium
TGAGTTCATATTTTTCCTGAATAGCCTGCCAATCGTTCTCCGTTTCAATCGCTACTCGCCAAAATCGCACCCACAAACGCTGATGAGAAAGTTGGTGCTTATGAATTGCCGAAGGCTCACCCAAAATTCCTGACGGCCACACTGCCTGCAAGTCTGCTTCCTTTTTCCAGCTTTTTCCTTCAAGCAAAAAAAAGTCATATAAGCCTTGCCAAATGTCGCCCGCAGGACGTGGCCTGAGCAAAACCTGCTCGTTTCGTTCAAAGACCAAGTAATGAAAGTACCGTTCCCGGATTTTAGTCTTTTT
>CAZNAK010000053.1:0-4845 GCA_964570645.1 uncultured Cytophagales bacterium
GGTATGCGAAGTTACAAAAATTGTTTAGCTGTTAAAACGAACCCGCAAATATCTCTACCAGAAAGGTAGAAACACCGTGGCGTACTGTCTCTTAGTACCTCGCAAAAAGATGGTTGAGTTTGTCGAGAGTATCAAAAACACCCCTTTGGAAAAGTTATATCAGAACCGATATTGGTTTTTTGAGCACTTACGGTTACACGCCTTTGCGTAAAATCAATTTTCTTTGGTATTTTGTAGTACATAACGCTTTTTCAATCCTATGGAAGCACTCACGAAAATTAGTCCTGAAGATTACTTGGCTCAGGAAGCCGAGGCTGAGCAGAAGCATGAGTATAAGCAAGGCGAGGTCTATGCTATGGAAGGCGTACAGCCTCCGCATAATCAACTGGCAAATAATCTCATCTTTTTATTGAACCAATACCTTTAGGATTCAAAATGTGAGGTTCTGCCCAGCGACATGCTACTCAAGCTAACCGAAGAGTGCGAACGCTTTGCATATCCTGATTTAATGATCGTTTGTAAAAAACTCAAGATAGAAGTGAAAGGGTTTGGATGTATTCCTAAACCCTACGGTGGTGGTTGAAGTGCTTTCTTCAAACACAAGAAGCGATGATACGGACTCAAAGAAAGACTGTTACCTTGCTTTAAAATCCTTGAATCAGTACGTGATGGTAGATAGTGAGGCATTACATATCAGCACTTACACACAGCAAAATAAACATGAATGGGTATTTAGGCAGTGGAATCAGCGCAAAGACACCTTGAAAATCCACGAATGTGAGCTTTTACTTGAAGAGGTATACCGAAATATAGAAGGTATTTAAAGATAGCCCTACGTCTTCTTCGTAACCTACACCAAACTTAAAAATCATCTACATCGGGTGTGTCCAGCTTGACCTCAACTCTATACAAAAAATAGCTCTTTTTTCTAATAAGCTGTTACGATGCGCTTATCTCTCGCTCAAAATAGAGATAAAAATACACGGCAATCCCGAAATCAGTTGCGTCGGTGGAGACAAGCCGGTAGCCTTTTGCCGCAAGCTCGTTGAGTTTTTCCTGAATATCCTTTGTGGAAGCCTCAATGATATGCTCTTTCTTGGCAAAGGCCTTCGAGTAATAAATCAGTGATTCCAGTTTGTATTCTTTCATGATCGGTTACTTTTTAAAGTCTTTTTCAATTTCCTCGGCTACAACTTGTCCCGAAATCAAGGTCGGCGGTACGCCAGGTCCTGGAACGGTAAGCTGCCCTGCATAATACAGGTTTTTCACCTTTTTACTTTTCAGCGAAGGCTTCAAAATTGCCGTTTGCCGTAAGGTATTCGCCAATCCGTAAGCGTTTCCCTTGAAGGCGTTGTAGTCTTTCTTGAAGTCGTTGTGGGCATAGCTGCGTTTGTAAATCACCGCATCTCGTACGCTTTGTCCTGTGAGTTTTTCGAGCCGCTCCATAACGATATTGTAATATTTCTCACGGATTTCTTCGTTGTCGTCTAAGTCATGAGCGACAGGAACGAGAACAAACAGGTTTTCACAGCCCTCAGGTGCAGAATTAGGGTCGGTTTTAGAAACTACCGAGAGATAAAACAACGGATGCTCAGGCCAGCGCGGCGTTTCGTAAATTTCTTTGGCGTGCTGCATGAAATCTACGTCAAAAAAGAGATTATGATGACGTAAATTGTCTAGCTTTTTGTTGACTCCTAAATAAAAAATCAGCGAAGAAGGTGCCATTGTGCGCTTATCCCAGTATTTTTCGGAGTAGGAACGAAGCTGCTGCGGCAAAATCTCACTTTCGATATGGTGATAATCCGCACTACCAACTACAACCTCGGCTTCGTAAGTCGTTGTCTTTCCTTCGGAATCATGAGTAACGACTTTTTTAATATCACCTCCCATGTAATCAAACTCTTTTACGGCAGCGTCATAAACGAATTTCACCCCTTTCTCCTCGGCGAGCTTGACCATCCCTTCAATAATTTTGTGCATTCCCCCACGCGGATACCACGTTCCGAGGCTGATATCGGCATAGTTCATCAGGCTGTAAAGGGCAGGCGTGTTTTGCGGCAATGCACCCAAAAACAAAATCGGAAACTCCATCAGTTGGAGAATCTTCTCGTTTTTGAAGAACTTGCGTATGTGCTTATGAAAAGACGTAAAAACGTCCATCTTAAACAAAGCAGTCAGTAACCGCATATCCGCAAACTCAAATACTGAACGGCTTGGCTTATACACCAAATCATTGATTCCGACCTGATATTTGTAGGCCGCCTGACTCAGAAATTTATCAAGTTTCGCGCTACTGCCCGGCTCTAATTCTTCTAGCATGGCTTTAAAAGCATCAGGATCGGCGGGGATGTCAAGAAAGTCGTTTTCGCCAAAAACGATGGTGTAAGACGGATCAAGACGGTCTAGGGTGTAATAATCGGACGTTTTTTTGCCGAAACGCGCAAAATAATTATCAAACACGTCGGGCATCCAGTACCAGCTTGGCCCCATATCGAAGGTGAAGCCGTCAGCGTGGAACTTTCTTGCCCTACCGCCCGCAGACTGATTTTTTTCGAGGACAATAACATCAAAACCCTTTGAGGCTAGGGTGGTCGCGGTAGCTAAGCCTGAAAAACCCGCTCCGATTACGATTGCTTTGGTCATAAAATAATTTGAAAAATGAACCCGAGAAGATAAGTGAAAAATTAGGAAATTGTTTGGGAAAATAGTTACTCAAGAGCCCTTTTTGAGGTTGTAAGTTGGTGATCAGGACGCGCAAGCTCATTATTCCTTTCGTTTCATAAGCTTACGGGTGTCGCTCCGCTCAAACACCCATGAGGGCGGGAGAGAAAACACTCGTAGCAAAGTCGTTGGTAGGGTACCAATAACAGCGAAATAATTTTGATAGATTTGATTAGGGTTTCAATATACAAAACGAGGACTTTATTTCGCACCTTATTTAGCATGAAATGCAGACTTATTTACAAAATACTAAAACATAAAGGAGTACGGAACTGAGGTTAAATAGACGATAATTCTGATTTAAGGATAAATAGAGTATAAATAAGGCAATAGATGATTGAACCTAGCCAGGAAAAACAGCTTGTTAACATGATTTTTGCTTGAATGTACGAAACTTTACTCACGCAGTACGTTTAACTGTGTGTACATTGTTATGTAAAAAGCGTGGCACAAATAGAAAACACTTCAACTATGAGACTCTACCACATTGTATTTTTCTTCTTAGTGACTTACTCCTTTCACAACATAGAGCTTGTGGCAGAGGGTATTGTTCAGCTTCGTCCTACTGCAGGTAATGCAGCAGTAATTCAAATTTGGGACAATGGCGCTGCGAACCGTAATTCTTTTACTTATGGTGCGCCTGATAATAAGCGCCTGTATTTTCATATCGATGACGATTTAAGTGAAGTTGTTTATTTTGGGCTTTCTGGCTTTTATTCCAATACTAACACTGTGGGGGCTAACTCAACAGCTATGCGATTCACTATCCGTCGTCCTGATGGGACCGTCTTTGCAACTTATAACGATGTGCTTGCCCCCGCTGATGGTGCAACTACGACTACAGGACACGTTGACTCTTATGCAGAAGCAGTTGCAGGACCAGCTCAGCTAGTTGGTGGTACTGGGTATGATGCTTATTTTTTAGATCCTGATCAGCCTGGTGATTGGTGGATTGAATTTGATCGAGACGATCGAAACCAAACCAAAACACTGATTGAGCTTTTTGATATTACCGTAGCTACCGAACGGGGGCAGTTCGATGATGGAAATGTATTGGCAGCCTACGATCAAAGTACTTACGATCCTACGGGGATACTGGGTTCAACCAACGGAACAGCTATTAACGGGCGTGTTTTTTCTCAGGCTTGGGATGTTAATATGAGAGATGACGGAAACAGTTTTGAAGCCCGATTGTTTGTTTATACACCTGATTCTGTGGTACTAGGAATTGATTTTAACGGGATACAGCCTTTTGGCTTCGTCGTGGCTTGTAATAGCACAGGTACGGGCAATACGGGTAATGTTATTCAAGATAGGCAATCAGTTGCTGGAAATACAACACGCCCTGAATATCCTTTATTCTTGAATGACCCTGACCCAAATGTATATCCCACGGGTACTTTACCAACACTAACTGCCCCAGACGTAGATGTTACTCTCTGTACTAATTACGAAATTAGCTTTTTTGTAAGTCAAGCAGGAACAGTAGAGTTCTTATTGGATTTAGATGCCACCGAAAACTCTTGTTCAAGTTCAACTACTACATTATATGGTTACGTATCAAATGGATTATTTGAGCAGAATAGCCGAGATGTCGCTCTAGCCTTGTCGGTGACTTAGTCGGGGACTTACACAGTTTCTTGGGATGGGCTGGATGGCTGCGGTAATGAAGTACCTACAGGAACTAACGTACCACTGAGAGCTACATTGCAGCGCGGACTAACTCATTTACCGCTTTTTGATGTTGAAAATCATACTAATGGTTACAGTATCTCTTTGGAGCGTCCTACTGGTGCTAACCCACGCCTTTATTGGGATGATTCTAACATAGGTGGAACAACAAATCTTAATGGTGCAGTCACCAGTGTTAGTCCATCTGTTGGTGCTCACACTTGGAATGATGCTGTAGGTAATAATAGAACTGTGAATACCTGGTTTTTCATTCAGGAAAGTCCTTCGGCAACGGTTTCGTTTGTAGCAGATAATTCTGACTTCGACCTTGTAGCGAGTCCGATTGGAGATATTTGTTCGGGATCAACAGCTACAATCACTTTTGAGGTGACTTATTCTGAAAATAAATTTCTTAGTGCTTCGCCTACATATAGCCTGACCAAAACGGTTACT
>CAZNAK010000053.1:4855-9872 GCA_964570645.1 uncultured Cytophagales bacterium
GATCCCAGTTACACTTTTGTTCCTACACCTGGACCAGCACCCGTTAATGTTACAGACCTAGGTACTTTTACGGATGCTGATGGAATCCTCAAGCGACGGGTAGAAGTGAGCTATGAGATTCGCCCCTCAGTGAGTGCATCCAACATTAACGTAAGTCTAGAGTTCGAGGCTACCGCAAACCCTGTGGGTTGCCCTGCCCCCATAGTACAATCGCGGTTTGATAATTGCCCAGTCCCGCTACCCGTCACACTTATTCGCTTTGAAGCCCAGCCTGATGATGACAACAACGTCTGGCTCAACTGGCAAACCGCCTCCGAAACCAACAACCACGGGTTTTACGTTGAGAAAAGCCGAGATGGATTCGATTACCGAGAAATAGGTTTTGTCCCCGGGACGGGGAGCAGCCAAAAAGTACAATCGTACAGTTTTTTGGATACAGAAGGGGAAGCTGGGCGTTGGTATTATCGCTTACGTCAGATTGATTTTGATGGGACAAAATCCTACTCAAGAGTAGTGACAGCGACGTTAGACGGTTCCGATGAACTTCTGGAGACCCTTGTCGTTTATCCTAACCCCGCTACAAATTCAGTCAAGATAGACGGTGTATCAAACGAACAACCGCTAGCGTTGAGCATAATCAATGCATCGGGACAGGTTGTCTGGAGCAAAGACAAGGTGAGCTTAAGCGAGGCAGCAGAAATTGATGTATCAGGCTTCTCCCGTGGATTTTACATCTTTCATTTTAAAGTAGCAGACACGGTGATCACGAAGAAGGTCGTTCTTCAATAAAAAATCTCTTGTGAACTTACTCTTTCAGTAGTTTTTCTATGGTGGCTTCAAAATCTGCGACAAATTCTTGGTAGGGCCTGCCCGTGGCAGGTCCCGAGAAACCCGTATGAATCTTTCTTACTTCGCCTGATTTATCCACGTAAATGGTTGTAGGATAAGAAATAATGGCATTGAGTTGAGGTAGCTTTTCAGCTGCCTCATCTTTGTCTGTCGTAAGGCTAGCAATTAGGATGGGATACTCAATGGCAAAGCGTTCCTTTAAACGATTTACTCTTTTAACTGCCACTTCTCGGTCGTTATCCGTTCGTTCAAAGGCTAATCCGATAATTTCAAAGGCTCTACCTTCGGACTTTGCCCGACGGTAATAAGGAGCAAGGAATTGTGTCTCATCCATGCAGTTAGGACACCATGAGCCAAGGATTTGTACCAGTACTACCTTGTTCTGGAAGCGTTTATCCGTCAGAGAAACCATGTTTCCCGCTAGGTCAGGAAATGAGAAATTGAATGTTTCTTCGGGGTTCTTGAGGAAAGTTAAAGACTCAGGGTCGGGTAACTCAGCGGCTTCATTGCGGATAGCTACCCAAGTGTCATGTCTTCCTTTTCCAGAATAGTAATGGCCGTCCACAAGGTTATCGTTTGCGTTAAGCGTCGCTTCAAACAAAAAAATATGCTCACCATCAAATGCAGAAAGTTGCAATACATCTCTATTTAACTCTCCTGCTAGGTAACGATAATCCCCCGTTTTACTCAAAAATGTACCCGTGACCTGCGCTCCTTCCTGCGCAAAAACACCGATCATCGTTTTATCTTTACCGTTATGCGTAATTGTTGTTTCCCAGCGTCCCTCGACGGTGCGTGTAGTTTCGGGGGCTTTTGAAAAGCGGTAGGCAGTATTTGGTGTAGCCTTGAAGCTTAAAACTCGCTCTCCGCCGTTACTAAAATTTTTGTAAGTTCCTGCCAGCGAGCCGTCATTTTGTAAAACGGCATCAATGCGGGCATCAAATACAGGAATGAAAAATGTGTAAGCCGTATCGCCTTTCACTTCCCACTCGTCCACAAAAATGCTATCGTTTTTTCCGTTGATCATGGGTGTAACAATTAGCATGGTGTCTCCCGTAATCTCAAAATTAAAAGGAATATTTTTTTCGTAGTCATTCGTAAATATTCCCCGCCAAACACCTGAGGAAAGCTCAGGCTTAGTTGCCGTCTTTGTTTCATCTGAGTTACAAGCCATGAGAAAAAAAGCTATGGCAAGAGCATTAAAAAAAAGTTTCATCGAGTTGTATGTTGCTACACACTTACAAGTTCAATTCGTGAGCTTTTGTTTACACGCCATTACGTAATAGCAAAAGTGGTTAGGAAGCCACATGGCATAAGTTCCGAGGCAAGAGCCTCGAAAAAGAAACCTGATATTCTGAGGTATTAGCAAAAACGGTGGAAGGTTATATGCTTTATGCCAGCAAATACTAGCTGTATGATAAATGTCAAACACCACTTTTATGTGCTTAGACCAAACGAAAGCTTGTGAGTGAAGTTGAGCGCGTAAAAGCGGATTCATCTGACGAAGAGATTTCAGAGAATTGATTTAATATTCCTTTTCAACTACTAAACAGTGCCTTTTTGATTCATTTGTAGATCAGGCTTTTAGTCTGATTTCGTCGCACAGACTGGAAGCCTGTGGTACATGATGAGGTATTAACAAGAACTGAAAAAGGAATACTAATACAATATGAAGTTAGAGAGGAAAAATCAAATAATCTATGTCCCAAATCTTAGTGGAAACAAAGGTATTTCCTTAATTTTCCCTCACAAAAATTCACGCTAATAGCAATGACAACACAATACCGCGTAAAACAATGGCTTTCAGGCAATTATGATGAAAAAAGTAAAGCTACCATTCGAGCCATGTCGCCCGATGAGCAGACAGATGCCTTTTACAAAGATCTCGAATTTGGAACAGGTGGATTACGCGGACTGCTTGGCGTAGGATCAAACCGCATCAACCGATATACCGTAGGAGTAGCCACGCAGGGAATCTGTAACTATCTGAAAACGCAATACTCTAAAGACGAAGAGCTATGTGCTGCCATTGCGTTTGATAGCCGCCATCAGAGTGATACGCTAGCACAAGTGGTGGCCGATGTATTTTCAGCAAACGGTGTGAAGGTATTTATTTTTGAAAGTCTTCGTCCTACACCTGAGCTTTCGTTTGCTATCCGCTACCTGAACTGCCATACGGGAGTCGTACTGACCGCCTCACACAACCCAAAAGAATACAATGGTTACAAAGCCTATTGGAATGACGGTGGGCAGGTGGTGCCTCCGCATGATAAAAATATCATAGAAGCAGTGAATAGTATTTCGTCAATAGATGAAATTAAGTTCAAGCCAAATTCTGAGTATATTGAACTAATTGGTCAAGAAGTGGATCAAGCTTATTTAGAGTATTTAAAATTACTCTCAGTATCTCCTGACGTAATTGCGCGCCAGCATGATCTGAAAATTATTTACTCCCCAATTCATGGGACAGGAATAAAATCGGTTCCACAAGCCTTGGAGAAGTTTGGCTTCACCAATGTGCATATGGTGGAGGCACAGAGTACACCTAATGGGGATTTCCCGACCGTCGTTTATCCCAACCCCGAAGAAGCTGAGGCAATGAAGCTGGGTCTGCAAAAGGCACAAGAGCTAGATGCGGATATTCTGATGGCAACTGATCCTGATACTGATCGTGTGGGTATTGCTGTCAAAGATCAAAACGGTGATTTTTCGCTGCTTAATGGTAATCAAACGGGCGCACTCCTGATTGCTTACATGCTCGAAGCATGGAAAAAAGCCAATAAGCTAAACGGGAAACAAATGGTCATCAAGACTATTGTAACAACGGACTTAATCGCTGCCATTGCCAAAAAATTTGGCGTGACACATTACGATACGCTGACAGGCTTCAAGTATATCGCTGAGCTGATCCGTGAAAAAGAAGGAAAAGAGGAGTTCATTGCAGGGGGCGAGGAAAGCTACGGCTACCTAGTAGGAGACGGTGTTCGGGATAAAGATGCGGTGGCTGCCTGTGCGTTGATTGCCGAGATGGTTGCTTACGCCAAAGATCAGGGTATTTCACTCTTTGACTGGCTATTAGATATTTACGAAGAGCATGGCTGCTACCAAGAGGGACTTTTATCGCTAAAAAAGACAGGCAAAAGTGGTGCGGAAGAGATTCAAGCAATCATGAAAGGTTTCCGGCAATCACCTCCGAAGACCTTAGCGAGCGAAAAAGTAGTAAAAGTATTAGATTATCAAGCTGGTGTAGAGGGTTTTCCGAAGTCTAATGTCTTACAATTTTTCACGGAAGCAGGAACAAAAATATCCGTACGCCCCTCAGGGACAGAGCCAAAAATCAAGTTCTACGTTAGCGTGAAATCAGATTTGTCAGACAAATCTGATTATACGGCTACAAAAGCTCACTTAATGAGGAAAATCGAAGGTATAAAAGAAGAATTAGGCACGTAAAAAAGGCGCATCAATCAACGATGCGCCTTTTTACCTTCTTGAAGTTATTTTCTATCCCAAGTAAGGCTTCAAAGATTTACTTCTTGAGGTATGGCGTAAGCGACGAATCGCTTTTTCTTTGATCTGACGTACACGCTCACGGGTGAGATTAAAACGCTCACCGATTTCTTCAAGAGTCATCGGGTGTTCACCGTTAAGTCCAAAATACAAAGAAATTACATCGGCTTCGCGTTGCGTGAGCGTAGAAAGTGCCCGCTGTACCTCTTTGCGAAGTGAATCGTTCATCAATTCAGAGTCGGGCTTCTCTTCGGTATCGTTCTCTAAAACGTCAAGCAAAGTATTGTCTTCCCCCTGGACAAAAGGCGCATCCACAGACACATGACGACCCGAAATTTTGAGTGTGTCAACCACCTCATCGGTAGTTACCTCAAGCTCATCGGCGAGTTCTTCGGGCGACGGCTCACGCTCAAAACGCTGTTCTAACTCTGAGAACGTTTTTGAAATTTTGTTGAGAGACCCAACGCGGTTAAGGGGGAGGCGAACAATTCGAGATTGTTCGGCTAAAGCTTGTAAAATAGACTGACGAATCCACCAAACGGCATAGGAAATAAATTTAAAGCCGCGCGTTTCATCAAAACGCTGTGCTGCTTTAATCAAACCCAAGTTTCCCTCGTTGATCAGATCGCCCAAGGAAAGCCCTTGATTTTGATACTGCTTA
>CAZNAK010000054.1:0-9843 GCA_964570645.1 uncultured Cytophagales bacterium
GTACCCTTGTAACAAAACTTCACAGCATTAGAAATCAGATTACGAAGAATCGTTGAGAATGCGTTTTTGTCGGCGTACACCTGAGTCTTTGGCTCAACCTCGTTAATTAGCTGTACCTTTTTTGCCTCCGCCTGACTGTGTAGTAAACTGAAATTTTTACGAACTAGCTCCTCGACCTGTAGTGGTTCGGGCTCAATGGGGATCGCATTCATCTGTGCGCGTGACCACGTTAAAAGGCTTTCCAGAAACTCTTTCACCTCTTTTATAGCCTTATCAAGGCTTTCGGAGGTATTACGAATTTCCTCACGGCTCAAGTCCCCCGAAAAGTTGGAAAGCAAGTGGGTAAAGCCCGAGAGAGAACTAAGTGGGCTTTTTAGGTCGTGTGCGACAATGGAAAAAAACTTGTCCTTTGCACTATTGATTTCCGTTAATTCCTTTTTGTTCTCCGAAAGCTGCTTGTTCAGTGATTCAAGTGCTTGATTTTTTTCCGATACATCTCGAACAAGCTTTTTCCGCTTCAAGAAGTTCCAATACACCACGCCGAGCAGCATAACTAGCATTAGCCCAGCAACTCCGAAAGCAAGCAAAAGATTTCTTTGGATTCGGCTTTTTTCTTCTGCCATATTGGCCTCTTTTTCTAGCATCCGAATCTCACTCTGCCTTTTTTCTATTTCGTGTTCAAGGCTCAAACGAGCAATCTCTCGATTTGTACGGACGTTGAACAAGGAATCACTAAAAGCTTTGTAGAATTTGTAACTTTGGAGGGACTCGGTTTCATTTCCCTGCATTTCTTGAATGCGAGAAATATAATAATAGTTATCTCGGCTGAGCGGCTTGGATTGTACGTTTAACGAAATATCCAAAGACTTATTCAGGTAAAAAAGAGCCTCATCAAGCTTAGACATATCGTAATACGCTCTACCAATCCAGTGCTGGGACTGTGAGATCAAATTATCATTGTTACTACGCTCGCTCACCTTTAGGGCTTTTTCAAAGTAATCGAGCGCAAGAGTGAAATTACCTTGTTTTTGGTGTAGTCGCCCAAGGTTGATAAATGGGGTTGCTTTACGGCTTTGGTCGTCGATCTGTTCATAAAAATCTACGGCTTGCTGGAACATCCCCAAAGCTTGTTTAAGGTCGTTTTGTTTAGCCGTAATTTCGGCGATGTAGTTATACGTATCGGCAATTTTTCGGATACGAAGTTGTGTAAAGAAGTCGCGTTTTAGGTAGTGCTCGTCTTTTGAACGGCGTGCCTCTTCCAGAAAGTTAAGTGCTTCGGCATAATAGTTTACGGCATTGGCATATTCTCCAATGACATCATAGATGCTACCCATCTGAATGGCTAGATCCGCCTTACTGTCACGTTCTCCGTATTGTATGATCGCTGGCTCGGCTCTAAAGTAGTAGCGAAACGCTTTATCGTAGTCCCCGAGTGTCTGGAAAACATCGCCAATTTTCATTTGTGTCATGCTAGACCCTAGTGAGTCCTCAAGATCTTGATAGCTCTGGCGAGCTTTCATTAAAAAGTTAAGTGCTGCCTGGCTTTGTCCCAAAGCCGCGTACACTGTCCCTACTTCAAGGCGTGCCTCGGCTAGTGCTGTGTAATCGTCGATGCCTTCGGCAAAACGTTCTGCTTTTAGGAAGTCATCTAGCGCGTACTCGTAGCGTTGGAGGTGTTTATAGTGTTTACCGCGCAAAAGTAACGCTTTAATTTCAGCCTCAGCGTTTTGACGCTCGCGAGCAATGCGTATTGCTTCGGCTAGATATCGTTCTGTTGCTTCTCGATCTCGGTAAATCGTTAGGTCAGCAAATTCAAGGAGTAGTTCGAGCCGCTTTTCGGTACTGTTTACCGTTTCAAGGACTTGATCCAAGCTATCTGCCTGTCCGAAGGAAACAAAAGGCAGCAAGAAAAGTAGGAAAACGTAGCGATAGCGTGACATAATGCGCCAAAAATGCAAAATCCAAGGCGGAAACCCTACTTTTAGTAGCTATTTTATTTCTCTGATCATAGGGCATAGTCTATGCTTTTGAGCCTTTCTTAATCGAACTTTTTCTCAATAATTGAGTAAAACTCTTGAACCTCACTGTTTTCGAGACTCCAGTCATACTTGTAAAAGTAGTTTTCACGGATGTACATAATTGCCTCGTGATAAGTAGCACAATGATCTATTTTGTTGACCACCTCATCAAAGATAGCACGGTCTCCTTTGAAAAGCTCATCCACGAATGCCATCTTCATATTGAGCGGAATCAAGGTCTCTAGGCTTTCCCCTGCGTGCTTTTGCTGACGCTCTAAAACGGTAGGTTTTGCGGGGGGGGCTTTCTCGAGGAGTGTTTCGTGTACTGTTTTCGGCGTATTTTCCTCTCCAGTATCTGAGGTGTTCAGTGTGTTACCGCTGTATGCTGTTTCGCGCGAAGGCGTCGGCTCTCTAAAGTTGTTTGGTTCGGGTGCTGGACTGGGCGTAAATGTCTGGTGGGATTTCTCTTTTTCCTCAGGTTTTGCAACGAGGTCTTGAAGTCGTAATGACTTTGTTTGATGAAATTCCCGTAGTGCAGGCTTAGGATCATCGTACTCTAGGTTATTCTTGATTACTTCCTTTGCAATATCCACGGCTTCCGCAACCTCGATATAGCCTTCGGTATCAGAGGCCAAATCTAATTTTTCAATAATTTTTGTCAAGAGTTTTGTATGCGTTTTGATATATTTTGTGCTGGCGCGGAAGTCGTCCTGTACATGAAAGCGCATCCCGTAACGCTCAAAAGTTGCCTGATAAAATAAAAATGGCGCAAGCAATAGCTTCAACGTGTCTTCTGTCGCCTCAGATAGCAAAGGCTCAAAATATACCCGCTTAACACTGATGTTTTTGGAGAGTAAGTTCATCAACGTTTCCATGGCCTCAACGATTTCGGGCACTTCGTAGTTAAAATAAGGACTTTTGACATTCTCTGTCTCTTCTTGCCATCGTTCAAAGAGGTTCTTAATGACCAGTAAGTTCAGTTGACGCGTAGGGGTGAGGTTCATAATTTGCCCTCCACGGACTTCTGCATGAGTTGAAAAATGCTTATCACAGACTGCTTGCGCGAACTGCTCGGCATAATCCTGTACTGCAACTTGGTTTAGCTTTCCGGCCATAATACAAACATTTATTTTTTTGGCGAATTGTCAAGTACGCAGTATTCTGTGTACTCTGTGACGAAAAATAGGCTTTTATTCTTTTTAATCAAAATAGTCACCACAAATGGCTACTCTTAGACTAACAGATCAATTAAATAGACAAATTCCCGTCTTGGAGGGACAAACACTTTTACACGCCCTTCAAAGCGAATACCTAGACTGGATGCACCTTTGTGGGGGTAAGGGAGGCTGCATCACGTGCCGTATTCAGATAAAACAGGGGCAGGACGCACTTTCTGCGATGACAAAAGCGGAAGTTCGATTTTCGGAGCGTGGCTGGTTAAAAGATCACGAACGCCTAACTTGTCAGGTAAAAGTGGTAGATCCAACGGCGGAGATTGTAGGGCGAACACCCGAGGAAACACGGCTACCTCATATTAATTACTCAGAAGGATGAATTACACAGAGATTTTATGTATTTTTGAATACCACTATAGTTTACCCTAATGCTCCTAGCTGCCTCCATTAGTATTCCGCTCATCACGGACTTACTGCTCATATTTTCAATTTCTATCGCCATAATATTAATCTGTTCAAAGCTCAAACTTCCCTCCGTGGTTGGCTTTTTATTGACGGGTATTCTTTGTGGTAAT
Source organism: uncultured Cytophagales bacterium (assembly GCA_964570645.1). Lineage (GTDB taxonomy): Bacteria > Bacteroidota > Bacteroidia > Cytophagales > Bernardetiaceae > DAISIL01. The sequence goes on from CAZNAK010000054.1 coordinate 3,769, forward strand.
AATGGTATTAACTTACACAAATTAGCTTCTCTTTTCCCTGGCGAGATCAAAAATTTCGTTTTCGCTCATTTCCCTCAATATATCGCCCCGCCTGAGCAAGATGTAGAAGCACTCGCCGAGATTGGTGTGGTGATGTTACTTTTTACGATTGGCTTGGAGTTCTCTATTGCAAATCTGCTCAAAATCAAACGGGCAGTGTTTTTGGGAGGTTCTATGCAAGTAATTCTGACGACGCTAGTCTTTGGTGCCCTAGCCTATTTTGTTAGTTACGATTATCTCCCGATTGCCATTTTTTTGGGGATGCTCTTTGCCTTGAGTAGCACCGCGATTGTATTAAAAATTCTTTCTGAAGGGGGCGAAATCAATCGCGCACACGGACAGGTTATTCTGGCAATTTTAATTTTTCAGGATATCGCTGTCGTTCCCATGATGCTTCTGGTACCGATTTTATCGAGTGGCGACTTTTCTGCACTTCCTTGGGCGCTTTTTCTTATGGTACTTAAAGTGGTCGGTATTTTGATCGCGATGGTGATTTTGGGACGTTACATAGTTCCATTTTTGCTTTATCAGATTGCCAAAGCCAAGAGCGACGACTTGTTTGTAGTTGGAATTTTGGTGCTCTGCTTTGCTATTGCTTACGCTACGGGACTTGTGGGGCTGTCCTTTGCACTGGGAGCGTTTTTAGCGGGGCTAGTCGTATCCGAGACACCTTACGGACACCATGCTATTGGTAGCGTAATTTCGTTTAAAGAACTTTTTACGAGCATTTTCTTTATTTCTGTGGGACTACTGATGGATATTGAGTTTGTCGCCGAGAACTTTATGACCATCATTTTCTTTGCTTTTCTGGTCATGTTCATTAAGGCATTGATTGGTGCGGGAGTGGTGTTAGTATTAGGTGGAAAGCTGCGAACATTAGTGGCTGTTTCCGTAGGGATCAGCCAAATAGGCGAGTTTTCTTTTATTCTATCCAAAATCGGCGAGCAATATGGATTGATGCCCATTGAGCTGTACCAGTATTTTCTTTCTATTGCCGTCATGACGATGATTATCACACCAATTCTGATGGGATCATCAAACAAAATCACCTTTTTTCTTTTGCATAATCCACTGATCCCCAAAAGCATTCGCGACCGTCTCTCGGGTATTCCGATGGGCTATCAAATCCATAATTTGGATAAAAACAAGCTACGTAAACACCTTATCATTGTTGGGCTGAATGTCACAGGACGGGCGTTGGTACACGGAGCCTCTGAACTTAAAATCCCATTTGTTGTTATAGAAAAAGACCCTAGTATAGTTGAGGAAGAGCGCAAAAAGGGCATTCCGATTATTTATGGCGACGCTAGCCAAGAGGAGGTACTCAAACAGGCTAACGTTACTAGCTGTGCGGTCTTGGTGACGAACTCTGAGGATACTAACAAAGCAGTGCCGGTTATTGAGCTCGCCCATGAACTCAATAGCAACGCACAGGTGATTGTACGAACCCCTTCCATTCAAAACTTTATCAAACTACGGGACTGCGGAGCCAATGTAGTTATTGCCGATGAGATAGAGTCAAATATCAGTGTATTGGAGCAGGTACTTGAAAAGCTCAAAATGCCCGTTGAGAAAGCGCAGAGCTTTACGATTTACCTCAAAGAACTTGCAGGGATCACAGAAGAAGAAACGCTTATAACAAAACAGACTTTATATTATGGAGAAACGAGAGGATAAAAAACCTGTGATAGCTATCGCAGGCGCGACAGGATTTATTGGGAGATGGTTTATTGAAGAATTTCGAGAAAAATATAATTTTATAGCAATTAGTCGTCGGAACTTTGAGAATGACCCGGACTCCCCCGTAGAGTGGAGACAAACAGATTTGTACTCGATGAGTAGTACACAAGCAGCCGTTGCGGGTGCTGACTATGCTATTTATCTGGTACATTCAATGATGCCTTCTACTCGTTTAAATCAAAGTAGCTTTGAGGATACTGACCTGATTTTGGCGGATAACTTTGCACGTGCTTGTGAACACGGGAAGGTAAAACAGATTATCTATATCGGCGGTATTCTCCCTCCTGATGATCCTGACTCACTTTCTCCACACCTCAGGAGCCGCTATGAGGTTGAGCAAACGCTGGGCGCACGAACGACTCCACTGACCGCGATCCGTGCAGGAATTATTGTCGGACCGGGAGGATCTTCGTTTACGATAATCGAAAAGCTTGTGCGCCGTCTGCCCGTCCTGGGATGTCCTAAGTGGACACAGTCGGATACCGAGCCGATTTCGCTCCGGAACATCCTTCAAATCATGGATTATATCTTGGGTAATGAAACCTTTTTTAGTGAAACACTCGAAGTAGGAAACGGTGAAGTGATGAGTTATCAAGAAATGCTCTCCACGACTGCCCGCGTAATGCAAAAGAAGCGAATAATTTTTTCGATGCCTATCCTTTCTATCGGATTCTCCAAACTCTGGGTAAGTCTTTTCTCGGATTCAAATATGGAATTTACTGCTCCTTTGGTAGAGAGCCTACGACATAACATGGTGGCCGATAAGAACTCAAAACTTGAGGAGCTAAACTTAAAATATCTCAGCTTTGAGGAAGCAGCTCGGGATGCTTTTGAGAATAAAGCCGACTTTCCACGTCTTCCTAAGTCGATCGCACCTCCAAAGAGCAAAAGAAAAGAGCGAAATACAGTCCGTTCTGTACAGCGACTATCCAATCCGTTGAACCGTAGTGCAACCTGGGTGGCAAGGCGATATACTGCTTGGTTACCTAGCTTTTTTCGTTCTTTTATTCGTGTCAAGACTGACGAGCACAATAACTCCACTTTTCACATCCTTAATTCTGCCCCTGTGCTCAAGCTTACTTTTATTGAGGAGCGCAGCGGAAATGACAGACAACTCTTTTTCATCACGGGTGGCTTACTCGACAAACGCGCCGATCATGGTTGGTTGGAGTTTCGGGAGGTACTTGACAAGCGTTACGTCTTGGCGGCAATTCATGAGTTTGTTCCTGCCCTGCCTTGGTATGTGTACGTAAACACACAGGCAGTCGCACATCTTTGGGTGATGAATAACTTTAATCGTTACCTGAAACGGATGGAAGCATAATCTAACTTCTATATACGGTTCTCTTCATCTCATTTGCTGTGAAGGAAGGTAAACTGCACCTCACACAAGAAACCCCTAGAATTATTCATTCTAGGGGTTCGTTGTGGAAAATCAGTTTAGAAATATCTCTTACTTGTTTGTCGCTACCTGAATCATGGCACAACGGAAACCTACGGTCGCCGTAGCGGAATCCTCTTCCATATAACGGCGTGTACCTGGGGATAACCAGTACGAAACGTCTTTCCAAGAACCACCTTTATAAATACGCGTATGATTATCAATTAATGTCTCCCACCCCTCAAGTTTATCGTAAGTGATATCCGATTTGTCACCATCAATGAAATCATCACGACGGTAAGAATTAAGGTCATCCATATCTTGGAAACTCAGCGGACGATACACATCGTTCACCCACTCGTTTACATTTCCTGCCATATTGTAAAGTCCAAAGTCGTTGGGTGGATAAGCATAAATCCATTCTGTAATCATGGCTCCGTCGTTGAGCTTGCCAGCGATACCTGCATAATCACCGCGTCCACGCTTAAAGTTTGCCAAGAACTTGCCCATTTCGCGACCATAAGGGTTACGTAACGAGTGCCCGTCCCAAGGGTAAATACGTGCGTAGTCTTGCATTTCGTCAAGGTACTGCGTTCCAATCATACCTTTAGCCGCATATTCCCACTGAGCTTCTGTCGGAAGCATGTAACCGGGAAGTACTACACCAGACTCGATAGGAATTTCTTTGCCGCCCTCAGCCATCTCTCTGTACTTTTTGTCTCCTGAGGTCGCGGCCAAATTGCGATTAACCATTTCTGTACGCCAGATTGCGTAATCAGAAGCTTGTTTCCAGTTTACGCCCACTACGGGGAAATAGCGGAAACCAGGGTGACGCAAATAATACTTTACGTAAGGATCATTAAATGCTAAACGCGAAGCCCATACGGTCGTGTCGGGTTTTGCTGCCTCCAAGATTTCTTCCGAAGAGTCTTTCTCCAAATAATGAAGGTATTCTAACCAGTGGATGTTAGCAATCTCTGTTTCATCCATATAAAAGGATGCAATAGTCACGGTACGCTCGATGTTATCGCGTGTCGTGACGACATCTTGTTCAAACGAGCCTAAAATATGACGACCGCCTTCTACAAAGACTAGGTTTGGACCAGCAGGTTGTAGTTTGAAGGGATTAACCTCAAACCCACCTTCCTTTTCGCCTTCTACGGTGCGTCCGAAGGCCAATCCTGTCGCTGTACTCGCCTTACCAGGGTCACCACTGGTGGGGCGTTTATTTTTGTTACAGGCAGTAAACAGTGCCAAAATGGCAAGTGCGGCAAATAATCTAATTTTCATTCCAAGTATATGCTTTAGGCGAAAAATTACGCTTTGATTTTCCTTAACTACTTCAAGAAACGCCTTCGTGAAGGCTTTAGTATTGCAAGGTAGAAATTTTTACTCTGTCAGGTCTAATTCATGGACTTTTTCGAGCGTATCAGGATTAAGCACTTTTATCTTAATGCTTTTTCCATCGACGTCAAAAAATACCAGGGCATTTTGTGTTGTAAAGCCGCTCACGAAATCTGACCACGGTGTTTCTTCTTGAGCATAATACGGTGCGCCCGCCGCACCATTATTGACCTGATAAACGACGCGTTTCAACTTTAGGCGTTCTCCTGTCCAGTTTTCGGGATACAGGGGCATATCGGGGGAGATTTTAGTCACCGCGTAGTTGTGTTCATCCCCCGTCAGGACTGCTCGTACTTTCTGGCTTTGATTCACGACAATATCCAATAACTCGTCCCGACGTTCGATAATACCTTTATCAAGCGGTTTGCCGGCTACAAAGGTGCGAAAACGATTCTGTCCATCATACCACATATCATCATTCACGTGCCCACCATTTGGGAAGTAAGGCGTGTGTTGAGAAACAAAAATATGGTCGATGGTAGGGTCGTCTTCAAACTTTTGTATCGTTTCTTTAAACCACGCCAGTTGTCGATCCATAATGTAGGCATGGAGTCCACCGCTACTTTTTTCGAGCGTTTGCGTAGCGGGTGCATAAAAATAGTTGGAGTTCAGTATGACCATAGCTACGTTGGCGTGTGTGTAATAAAAGACACTCTCTTTGTAGCTCGGGAAGTCAATTTTGGTCGGATCAGGATCATAACTTGCCCCATCCTCACTGGCCAGACCATTTTCTGGATTCACGAATGCAGCACGAAAAACCGCTTCTGCCGATTCTGTTTCGTAAGGAAAGCGATCTACGGAGTAATAATCGTCCGAATAATATTTACTATCTGCTGATCCTTTAAAATTCCTTGTTAGTGCCTCGTGGTTGCCCATTGTCACATAGACGGGCATATAGTGCATGAAGGGTTCAAGCGCGCGCTTCCAGTTAGCATATTGAAGCAGTATTTCTTCCTTATTGGTACGGTAGCCGTTGATCATGTCGCCCGAAAACTGCATAAAAGCTGCATTTTGCATAGTCGCTAACGCACCGATTTTTTTGACAATGTAGAAGTTTGCCCCATAAACATTCCGTTCGCCACCGCCATTTCCATTACGGGAGTCGCTGCAATACGCAAATCGGAAAGGAGTTTTTGTGCCTGCTTTGGGTGCTGTTTTAAAAGAAAACGTCTGCGTGTTTTCCCCGAATTGAACGGTATAATCGTATTTTTTGTCTGGTTCCAGCCCTGAGACGATGATTTCGTGGCGGGTTTTGGCTAGTGCTTCGGCAAATTCTGCTTCGCCGACGCGCACACGTGCTTTAACGGGGAGGTTAGTGTTGAAGGCAATCGTTGCCCCCTCTGCGGTATGATTACAAACGAAAGGGCCTTCGGTTATGGTCAAGTCAATAGCTAATTTTTCATCCTGAAAACGAAACCCGATTTTCCCATCGTATAAAATTTCACCATTTTTATTTACGAGCCGATAGCCGATAATTCCTTTTCCATTTTTCTCCCACTGAATCATGTCGT